>NZ_JBSPKY010000023.1:0-96611 GCF_053848025.1 Mesorhizobium sp. 128a
CCACCGCCGCGACACTAGATTCTCATCCAGATTGACGCGCTCCTCTCTCCCGGTTTGTCGCGCTATATTCTCGATCTCGTGCGGAAAGAAGAGACCTGCCGGCGGTTGATGAGTGTTCCAGGTGTTGGTCCGATCACCGCGCTCGCTTTCCGCGCTACGATTGATCGGTCGGATCGGTTCAGGCGATCGAGGGACGTGGGGGCACATCTCGGTTTGACGCCGGCACGCTACCAGTCCGGCGAGACCGACATTCAGGGCAAGATCAGCCGATGTGGCGACGAGCTCGCCCGCACCGCGCTATATGAAGCGGCCCATTCGCTGCTCGTGCGCAGCAAGAAATGGTCGAGCCTCAGAGCGTGGGGTATGAACGTGGCCAAACGGCGCGGTATGGCCCGAGCCCGAGTTGCTGTTGCCCGCAAGCTCGCCGTCATCCTGCATCGCATGTGGAGCGATGCAACAGAATTCCGCTTCGGCAAGGCACCCGGCCGCGTATCGGCATGAAATAAGGGCAACGGACCAACGAAGGAGGAGTTGATTCAGACCGAAAGGGCGTGATCCGGATCGTTCCCGTGGGGACGATGGGCAAGGCGATCTCGTTAGCAGGCACGATCCTGGGGCGAACTCTCCCAAGGTCGTTCAACAGATTGAGACGCCTCGCTCTCCTGACCCCATCATGCGGCGGCCTAACGTCGACCGCGAAGAGAAGCGAGTGACCCGCGGGGCGACATAGTCCGAAAAAATATCAGGAGGAGCTTGACCTCAACGACCCCAATCAGAGAAGCCTGTTAGTCGGTTGCGTGCACAGACTTATCCAATATGTCGAGACCGTGTTGAAGCGTCTGTCGGTCCGACGTCAAAGGAGGAAGAAGCTTTACAACTTGGTCCTCCGCGCCGCATCGCTCTACCACAAGTCCATGCTCAAAGGCTTTGCGGATGATTTTCTCGGCCATTTTGCCCGTGCTGCAATCAAGCCCGAGCATCATGCCCCTTCCACGCACGGAAAGCTTATGATCTAGCTTGCTTTGAGCGAGCTGCCGAAGGCGATCATTCAGGATGCGCCCTTTTTCCATAACGCCCTCAGACAGCCTATCATCCGTCCAATATTTTCGCAACGCAGCAGCTGCCGTCACGAGCGCTAGGTTGTTCCCTCTGAAAGTCCCGCTGTGCTCGCCCGGCTGCCAAACGTCCAGTTCGGGTTTGAGCAGCAGAAGAGACAGCGGCAATCCGAGGCCACTAAGGGACTTTGATAAAACAACGATGTCTGGCCTCAAATCCGCAAACTCGAAGCTGAAGAAATCGCCCGTTCGTCCGCAGCCTGCCTGAATGTCGTCAACAATCAGGAGAATGCCGTTCTTTCTGCAGATCCGCTCGACAGATCGCAGCCAGTTCCTGCTCGCAGTGTTGATGCCCCCTTCACCTTGGACGGTCTCTAGAATGACGGCTGCCGGTAGGTCAACGCCGCTGCTTGCATCCGCAAGCACCTTAGCCAGATATTCCGAACTGTCCTTATCGGCACCCCAGTAGCCATCATAGGGCATGAACACCGCGCCGGCTGGAGGAAGGCCTGCCGCGTCTCGGTAGTATCGATTGGCAGTTACCGCGAGCGCGCCCAAGCTCAATCCGTGATAGCCGTTTGAGAATGAAATCACGCTGTGCCGCCCAGTGGCCTTGCGAGCGAGTTTCAGAGAGGCTTCTACGGCATTGGCGCCCGTGGGACCAGGAAACTGAAATTTGTATATCAGTCCGCGCGGTTTTAGTATTATCTCATTGAAATCCTCCATAAAGCGTCTTTTGGCCGTCGTCGCCATGTCCAGACCGTGGATGATTCCGTTTGATTTGAGATATTTTACTGCCTCGTTCAGCAAATCTGGATCGTTGTGCCCGTAGTTAAGGACGCCAGCGCCGGATAGAAAATCGATATACTTTGAACCATTCTCGTCCTCG
Source organism: Mesorhizobium sp. 128a (assembly GCF_053848025.1). NCBI lineage: Bacteria > Pseudomonadati > Pseudomonadota > Alphaproteobacteria > Hyphomicrobiales > Phyllobacteriaceae > Mesorhizobium > Mesorhizobium sp. 128a. The sequence continues at coordinate 1,945 of NZ_JBSPKY010000023.1, forward strand.
AGAATGGTCCCGGCAGCCTTGCTGAACACCACAGGAAAGGATCGCGAATATGACCGCACGTTCGACTCGAAATTCTCGAAGGCAAAAAGGGAGTTGGAGCTACTTATTTTGAGCATAACTTGTCTTCACACGATCCTCTAACAGCATCACGCCGACCAGACTTTGGATTGCTGCGATCTATCAGGTCTGCCGTCATAGCTGCGGCTCTGCACGTCATTCGCCACCCGTCTAAAAACTGTATCACATCACCGGCAGGTTTAGGTTATTTTACATTAAGTCTAAGTTGCGCAGTTTTCGGGAACGTAAAGCGATCGAAACAAGCGCGACCGCCTTCTTCCACTAGCGCGTCTTCTAGCTGTATGGCGTCACAAGACAACAACCGCTCTAGGTGGAGCCTCAACAGGTTGTCCACGGCCAAGCCGAGTTTGCTGATTGGTGGTTTGGATTTTAGGCTGCCGTGCGGTCTATGCCAATAGTAGTGGTGCAGCCTAGGCAATTGGGCGGCGAGGTGATCCGAAATTGGATAGGCGATGGCATAGGCCCACTCCCGAAGCGCGGTCTGGATGAAGCGCTCGGCCTTGCCGTTGGTTTTCGGGGTACAGGGTTTGGTCCTGACGTGCCTGAGGCCGTGCTTGCGGCAAGCCCTGGCAAAGGCCCTGGATCTGTAGCAGGGGCCGTAGCACCTACGGAAGGAATGAGCAGAGGCGACCGCGACAGCGGTGCGCGCAGCTTTTCGCTGCAGGCGCGCACCGCTCAAGGCGGCCATGGCAAGTCAGAGTTTCTCTAGAATGTGAATGTCACAACCCATTCCGGAGAGACCGACCACGACTACTCCAAATTCTACACCCGCCGATGCGGTGCTGGTAGCGATCGATATCGCCAAGGCACGCAATGAGGTTCTGATCGAAGCGCCGAAACAAAAACGCCGCCGCCGGCTGCAGGTCCTCAACAATCGTTCCGAACATGACCGCCTGATCGAGGCTCTGCAAGCCTATGGCCGATCGGTGGTCTGCGGCTTTGAGGCGACGGGGAATTATCACCGACCCATCGCATGGCGCCTAGCCGAGGCCGGCTTCGATGTGCGGCTGGTGTCTCGCGCGGAGTGGCACTGTGTGCACCTCGGCAGTATCGACCAGAGCATCCAGAGCTGCATTGAATGGGCGGGCGCTCCCGTGTTCTGATCTCACCAACTCATATGCCCAAGTTAACTCGCTTTCCTTCAGCCCATTCAGGTCAAGTTCACCATACCGCATCCGGTATCCTCGTCGCCTTAAGGCATGAGGCGTCGACGCAACAGTGCCGCCGACAGGAAGAACGGCAACACTGTGTAGATGCACAGGGCGCCGATATGCAGACCGATGCTGACGGCCGGGCGGCCAAGCATCGCCGGACGAATGAGCTCGATCGAATGTGCAAGCGGCAAAAAGCCGCCGACCTGCTGAAAAACGCCAGGCATCCGGCCCACCGGGAAGACAGCCCCGGATAAGAAAAGCATGGGTGTGATGACCAGCGTCTGGTAAAAAATGACGTAGTCGTAACTGGGCGCAAGCGCCGTCACCACCATCGCCAGGCTCGCGAAAGCGAGGCCAGTAAGAGCAATGACAGGCAGTGCATAGAGAGCGGATGGCCATGCCACATAGCCCAGCATTGTGGCCACAATCATGATTCCGGTGCCGGCTAGAAAGGCCTTCGTGGCTGCCCACGCCAATTCACCCAGCACGATGTCGCCGAGCGTGAGCTGTGTGTACAGGATTCCTTCCCAAGTCCGCTGCATGCGGCCGAAAGTTGCATAGATCGTTTCGAAAGTGGAGGAGGTCATTGCGCTCGCGGCGACCATGCCCGCTGTTAAAAACGCAATGTAGGACGTGCCCTCAACGCGCCCCACCATTATTCCGAGGCCGAAGCCGAGCCCGAACAGGGAGATCATAGGGTCGGCCAGGTTGCCGATAAGCGAGGCAAGCGCGACTTTCTTCCATGCTAGATAGTTTCGGCGCCATACAGCAATCCAATTCCACGCATTGGCTGGCATAGCCGCTGCATAACGTTCGCCTATCATCATTTCTCCATCTCGCGTCCGGTCAGCCGCAAAAAAACGTCTTCCAGATTCGGCGGCCGCTGAAGCAGACGCAAACCCGCGCGCCCGTGCAGCTGCACGCGGACCTGCTCCGGATCGGGCGCATAGCAAAAGAGCGTCTCACCGCTCACCTCGATGCGCTGTACATAGGGCTTGATCATCGCAGTCAGTTCATTCGGATCACCACCGTATATCTCAAGCACCTGGCACCCGATCTGTTCTTCGATCAGTGCGTGTGGGCGACCCTCTGCGATAATGCGCCCTGCCTCCAGTACGCACAGTCGGTTGCACAGCCGCTCGGCCTCTTCCATGAAGTGGGTGGTCAAGATGATCGTCTTGCCCAGCGCCAGGAGCTTGCGCAGCCTCTCCCAGATCAGGTGGCGCGCGTGCGGATCAAGGCCTGTGGTCGGCTCGTCCATGACAAGCAGCTGTGGGTCGTTGATCAGTGCACGCGCCAGCGTCAGGCGCCGCTTCATGCCACCGGACAGTGCGCCGACGCGGGCATCGGCCTTGCTTTCGAGGCGGGCGAACTCAAGCAGAGATGGTATCACTGCTTTCACCGCGCGTGTGCTCATGCCGAAATAGCGCCCGAACACCAACAGGTTCTCACGTACGGTGAACTCAAGGTCGAGGTTGTCGAACTGCGGGACGACCCCGATGCGCCCGCGTGCCAGGCGAGCGCGTGCTGGTACTGGCATGCCGAGCACCGTGATCTTACCGGCGTCAGGCGGTGTCATGCCGAGAAGCATACGCGTAATCGTACTTTTGCCCGCGCCGTTCGGGCCCAGCAGGCCGAAGCATTCTCCTGCCGCAACAGTGAACGACAGCCCGTTCACTACCAATTTGTTGCCATATGACTTGCTCACGCCGTCCAGGTCGATGGCTAGCGTGGTGGACATGCGCTCGCCTCCCCCTGCAAAACGCCGTCGACCAGCACCACGTCCCTTGGAGAAAACTGCGAAGACTCGAGGGGAGAGAGGAGGGGCACGCCGCTGATGACCAAGATCTGCGAATTGGCCTCACCGTGCCAGCACTCGCTCACGCGCTTATCACCATCCCTTGCATCCTGACCGCCTCCCGCGACTGCGGTCCCACTCGTGTTAAGATACCCGGCGATCTGATTGGGCAGACCCTCGTCTTGCCTCTCCTGTTCAAAGTGACAGAAGAGGCATCCGTCCTCGACATGGCCAATCGCCCCGTCGCGCGTCAGCTTCATGCCGTCCATGCGCATAGTGCCTCCGTTTGACGCACGCACGCTAGTCAGCCTTCACAGAGAGGTCGTCACTGCTTGCACTCAGATGCCGTTTCGCTTCCTGTGTGTCTGGTCGTGAACCGGTTGTGGAGCTCCGCTCCGTCCTCCACATCAGATAAAGCATGGCCAAAAAGTACCCGACCTGAGTTAGCACGGCGCAGAGGACCGTCTGACCGAACGAACCGGTCAAGCAATAGGCCGCCGCGGCAAAAGCCGCCGATGCGCCGATCACGTGTGTCATGAAATGTGATGCTTCCATTCGGCTCTCCTAGTCTCCCGGTCATCCGCCGGAATTCGATGCACCCGAAGCCGAATGGGACTTCGAAAGCGAGCGAGCAGGCTGTTGATGGTTCACTCGCCACTGCTGACGATCGACTTGATCGTGTGCGACATGGCCGTTGCTGTATCGGCGCCGGCGGCGTGCCCCAGCATCGACAAGTGGCACCGCGCGCGGATTCAAAAACCAGATGCCCTCCCGACGCGAGCTCGCTCACCAGCTTTCCTACGGCCGCGCGCAAATCGGCCATGACCCCACAGGACCATATAGAACTTCCGTCCTGACGTATCAGACCGAACGGCTCCTGGCTCGAGAACAGTTCAACGTCAGCGACCCTCAGGCAGACGTGTTGCGGCTCGTTCATCGGTTCGCGTCTTCGAGCTTATGCTCGCGGCACGACAGCGATGACCGTGAGCCTGCGGCAGTGCGGCGAAAGTTCTCGTCCAATGTCCCGGCTGGGCATCCGATTTGGAGCGCGTTTGTAATAGGCCGCTGGGAAAGCGACAGCTCGGGCGCTTGCGGGTGATGCCTGCGCTCGAACGGATTGCCGTCGAGCCACCATGGACCGGCCGTCGCCAATTCTAAATGCGACCAGTGGCGACTATCATGCTCTGCCAAGGCTTGTCTTCCAGCTCCGATACGCAATCACTCTTGGGTGCCGATGCCGGATGACGTCACCGTTGAGAACTCCCTCAAAAGAGTGGGCCTGCGCGATGGCGCCGCATTATCCGGCAAGTCCGTGGCTCTCGAACCAACATCGGGGTTTCTGATCGGGACGCCTTTGCCACCGCTGCTTGGAACCGTGGCAGCAGAGTCGCGCGACAACCAATCACTGTTGCTCAATGTGCAAAGCGCATACGCCTTCAACGGAAGTAGAAGGAAGAGATTGATTGGCGTGTGTAGATAAAACCCCAGAAATCGCAGTTCGCGAGCACGAAACGCCGCCACGCTGCAGCGGATCATGGTCATGGCCGCAATCATGATGCCTGTCCACCAAGGCACTGTGCCAGTCAACGCCAGGTGCGCAATCCCTGTTGACACCGAGACGGCGAGGAGCAGCGGCCCGACATTTTGTCCGATCACGTCCAACGTGAGATAGCGATCAAGGCTGGGTAGCAGGCGGAGCGAAAGCAACGTGTCTCTGAAGGTGCTTCGCGCCCATCGCAGTTGTTGGCGCAAGTATGGCCGCAGCCGATCCGGCACGACCGTTGCCGCGATCGCGTCTGGAATGTATTCGGTTCGATGGCCCGCCTTCAGCATGAGGATCGTGAGATGCCGGTCCTCACCGAAGTCGCTTAGCTTCCCACGAAACAGCTGCGTTTCGTACTGAGCAAGAACCTTAAGGAGCGCCGACCGGCGGTACATGGCACATGGGCCACAGCAGCACATGACCGCACCGAAACGAGCCTGTGCCGCGCGCTCCTCGTTGCAAGCAAGCCAGTATTCCATGTCGATCAAGCGGGTCAGCCAATTCTCGTTCCTGTTGCTGGCTATCAACTGACCCATGGCCGCGCCGATCTGTGGATTTCGCATCTTCAGCGCGAGCTTCGTCACGACGTCGGGAGCGAGCGTCGTGTCGGAGTCGACGTTGAGCACCAAGTCTCCGGACGAGCGGCGTATCGCCGCGATCTGCGCCTTGCGCTTTCCAACATTCTGCGGCAGCAGAATGAAGTTGAATCTCGGGTCACGCGCATAGAGGTCGTGAACAGGTCCCACGGCAACGCGATTTGCAGACCCGTCATCAACCACGTAGACCTGCAGTTTTCCGGCGTAGTCTTGGTCCGCAATCGAGGCTAGGCAGGCCGAGAGCGTGCCGGGGCCCTCATTGTAGCAGGGGATGATGACATCCACACTCGGCAGAAGCTGCGAGCCGGCCGGGCCATCCGAGGCCGATGGGAGATCGGCCGGCGAAGCATAAACCGTCTGCATGCTTTTATACGCAGCCGAGAGCAGCGCATAGGTTGAGACAGCACCAATGCTGATTGCGTGGAACAGGTTCATGGAATCTCACTTCGTTCAGTGGTGTTGGGGAGGGAGCGGATTGCAAATCCCCGCTCGTGCAGCTCCGGAATCAGCCGAGACAAAGCCATGAGGGTCTGGTCCCGCCGACCGGCCTGAGCGTCCGGTCTGAACTCGCTGGGAGGACAGCCGTCGTGCAAGAGCACGATCGCGCCCGGCCGGACAGAGCCACTTACTGTATCGACGATCGCGTCGACGCCAGGACGAGACCAGTCTCGAGGGTCGATCGACCAGTGGACCGGCGTCAGGCCAGCGCGCACACAAGTCGTGAGTGCTTGTTCCGTCCAGGTGCCATACGGAACGCGCATATGCGCCACCGAGGCTTGGGGGCAGGCAATCCGGATGACCCTGTTTGCCTCAAGTATTTCATAGTGTATCTGGCTAGGTCGGCATTCGGAAAAGTCGGGATGCGTCATTGTGTGATTAGCGACCCTGTGACCTTCTGCAATCATTCGTTGGATGAGTTTGGGCTGGTCTGCCGCATACGCCCCGATGACGAAAAAAGTTGCCGACACCTGGTTTTCCGCCAGCAGATCGAGGACGTCCGGTGTGCAAACCGGATTAGGACCGTCGTCAAACGTCAAATAAACTGCGCGTCGGCCAGTGCCGTCGGCACATTCATCATGGACTTCGGATATGCAGTTGAGGGCTCTCACAGCTCTGGTCCGTTCCGATCGATAATCGCCCCGGCCGGCCATTCGGAGATCGGCTGTGCAATCGGGAGAACAATGAGGACTACGTCCTCCGTGCGGATTGGCGGTTTGTCCAGACGCGCACATGGAAGGGTCGATCGTACGCGGATCCCGGGCATGATCGTCGCCAGACCATTTCGGCTGAACCTTGCAATATGGTGGTGCAGCGCGGGTCGCACGGCCCCGAAGGCGAATGGAACTTTGAGCTCCTGCAGTACTGGATGCATGACCCGCACTGAATGGGCCATCCAGAGTCCCTCTAGATCCGGGCGTACCCCATAGAGACCAAGCTCGCCCACCAGCAGATCGACGGCGCCGATCCTTATGAAGCGGCGCAGCAGACCGATGTGAGCCGCCACCCCCTTAGAGTCATAGCCAATTGCACGCAGCTCAGGCCTCGCGCCGCCCCAACTTTGGCTGCCTTCGAATGGTTTTGCGTTGAAACTCCCGGTCTGCCCATAGATCTTGCGGAAGAACGCGGCAAGTTCCACATGGTCGTCAAGGTCAAGTTCATTTTCCCAGCACAGCCTCCAACGCAGTTGAGAGCGCTTAGAAGAAATTTCTCTTTGTTGCTGTTTTGTTGAGTCACGCATTGCGCGATCCGATTTAATAGAACTTCGAAAGCTTACATTAAGATCTGTCAGGCGTATTTTTAGCTTTGTAAGGTTCGGTTGGAGCGTCTCTTGCCTGCACATACTTCCGAAGAATACGCGACAGTGGACACGGGCCTCGATTGACGTTCAGAATACAACTGAAGGTGTGCTCTGGAACAAGGCTGTAGAGAGCCAACCTTTTAGGTCTTAATCTAAGCGTCGCGTTGTTAAATGCAGCACTTGCTAAAATATGTAAAATTGATTGTTTCGATGTAAGTCATCCACGTCGTGGATAAACGGCCGTCATCACGTGAGCATCAGGCGTCACGAGCAGCTTTTCGTCAATTCCGCCAGTCTTATCCCGCGCGCCCGTACAGTTGCACACTCGGTGACAACCAACTCGTTGCGATACGACTTGCTCACGCCGGCAAGGTCGATGGCCGGCATGGACATGCGCTCGTCTCCCCATGCAGAACGGCGTCGACCAGCGTTACCTCGGTTGGAAGCAATTGCACTGATCCGCCGGGAAACAGGCGAGTCACCCCGCTAGAGCGCGATCGGCGAATTCCCCCACCGTCCCAGCCGTCGCTCACAAGCTTATGACCACCCGACGCATCCGGACCGCGCCGCGACGGCCCACTTGCGTCCAGGTACCTGACGATCGGATAAAAGAAGAGGTACCCGTTCTCGATGCGGCCAATCGCCCCGTCTCGCGTCAGGTTGATGCCACAAATGCGCATAGTGCCTCCATGTTCTATGCCCGCGAGCTAATCAGGTTCGACCGAGACATCTTTACTGCTTTCGCTGAGACGTTGCTGGGTCTCTTGGGTGTTTGGTCGTAGAACCCTTGTACAGCTGTGCTCCGACCTGGACACGACATAAAGCATAGCTAAGAAGTGCCCGACCTGAACGAGCACGGCGCAGAGAACCGTCTGAACGAACGAACCGGTCAGGTAATAGGTCACGGCAGCGAAAGTCCCCGACGCGCCGATCAAACTTGCCAAGAAACGTGATCCGTCCATCGGCTAACTCAGCCTCCCGCTTTCGTTTGCTGAAATTCGACGCACCCGAAGGCGACTGGGGCTTCGAAAGCGAGCGAACACCAGTCTTTTGCTGATGGATTCACTTCGGGCACTGCTGAGGATCCTGGTCTCGTTCAACATGGCTGTTAGGTTTCCGCCAGCAGCGTGCCCCAGCGCAGGCAAGCGGCATCGCGCGCTGATGCGGAAACCAGACGTCCTTCCGGCGCGAGCATGCTCACCAGGTTTCCGATGGCTGTGCGCACATAAGGTATGCCTCCGAGGAAGTAGTAGACTTCGCAGTTGGCGAGCACGAAATGCTGCCACGCTGCGGCGGGTCATTGTCATGATCTTCATTGTAGCAGGGATGAAAACATTCACACTCGGCAGAGCTGGGAGCCGGGCTGGCCATCCGAGGTCGATGAGAGATCGGCCGGCGCAGCATAAACCGTCTGCATGCTTTAAACGCAGCCGAGAGCAGCGCGTAGGTCGAGACAGCACCAATGCTGATTGGGTCGAGCAGGTTCATGGGATGTCGCTTTGTACAGATGGTTGGGGGAGGGAGCGGATTGCAAATCCCCGCTCATGCAGCTCTGGAATCAGACGAGACAAAGCCATGAGGGTCTGGTCCCACAGCGTAATAGGCGGCTTCAACGCCTCGGCGGTTCGCGCCGAACAGAATTCCCACGCGTCAGCAGGGCCTCGTTTCCTGGAAAGATTGTCGCCACCGCTCAAAAGCGAAGATCAGGGCACTTCGCGAGCAAGCCGAGGACTCTTTCGCCGGCCCCGGGATCATCGGGGTGGATCTTGGCTGTCATCGGCACGTGCCCGAGTGCCGGAGCCGAGCGGTCGGTGATTTCTGGCGCAAACGATTCCGCTGTCACAAACAAACCCAGCAAGCCATCGCGGTTGCAGCCAGCAGGGAGGACCTCTTCATTTCTGTCTCCGTTAATCAACTTGGGCAGGATTAATTGTATCAAAGCCACCTGCCAGTTTTGGGTCGCATGGTGGCGGGCATCGCTAAGGCGGACATAGAGACCATTGCTGACGGCATCCTGACGAAGTCGCGATCACCGTCGAAAGATTGTGGTTGGTTTCCGACTTTCAATTACAGCACATTTGTTGCAGGTCCTGAATTGCGCCTGATTCCTTGTCTGGCACGGAACTACCGGGGCAATGCCATCACGGAGGGGTTAACGCATGGTTTTGAATGCGAGCTTGGCGGTTGTCGGTTTGCAGATGAGCGTAGCGCCCCCTGCTGTTAGATGATCTTACTGGCCCGACGTAGTTCCCCTTTCCCTTCCCAGGACAGACGCACTGGATCGAACCCGTGCCCCATATCATCTGTGGCATCGACGCGAACGCCAAGGACCCCGGAGACGGTGGCGCAGGTGGGGTGGGCCAAGACCATCTATGGTGATCATCCGTATTTCCGGCGGCAGGAGGGCACCAAGCAAAGCCTCGCCACCCATTGCACCGGCCGATTTCAAGGCGTTCCAGAACCGGCTTTCTTACGGGCAATTTCACCATCACCCTGGTAGCATCGACGGTGCCGGGGCGCTCACGCGGGATCTCGATCGGGTATTCGGCGCCCTGAGTGCCAAGCCCTCTATAGTTCCGGATCGCGAACGCCTCGCCCAGGCTAGAGACCTGCGCGCCCAAGCGCTTTCCCTCATTCTTGGGGAGGTCCGGCGCATGGCCGAGGAGGGGTAAGTGGCGAGGAGTTCGAGGCCGCGCGCCTGCGACCGACTGAAGCTCATGGACGGAGCCGCGTATCTTCCTGGTCGAGATCATGCATCCGTCCGACGATTGGCTGGATGGACGCCGACCTACATCAACATGGACGACCTGCGCGAGCGCAAAAGCCCGCGCTGGGCCAAGCCGCATGACCAGCTCCATGGCACCCATTTTGAGAACTTGACGCACACAACCGCTTCTTCCGCGACTGCCAGACAAGCCAAGGCGAGGCATGAGAGGCCGAGGGCTGCCGGAAAAATGACTTCGGCGTGACCTGCTTGAGCTTGCCGCAGCCGTCAAGATTCTGATCATGACTCAGCACTCGCTGCTCCAGGTGCCACAGAGACATAAAGGGTCAGCAGCACGCAGGCCGCGCCTTGCGCCTCGCCATGGCTTGCATTGGTCGCATAGGAAATGCCATGGCGGTGTAGCGGACGCCTGGCCCGAATTGCCTGCAAGCTTCCATCCGAACTGCCGAGCATCTCCCCTACGTCTGGCCGGCGAAGGCGGCATGCCCGGTCGCCACGTCGTGCATGGCCCAGGTTATGCGCAGTTCTCCGGCTTCCACCATTGCGTTCATGATGGGGCTGCTCGACATTAGTGTTTAGACGGCAAATTTGGCGTTCGTTTCGGCCACCGCCTGCACGAACTCCTTGTTGTGTGAATTGCGCTCCCCGTGACTGATCGTGGCAGTGACGGACGGCTTGATCTTTGCGAGGGTGGCGGTGAGGTTGCCAAGCTGGACGTCGTCGATGGTTCCCTTGACGGCGCCACATTGGGAATGTCCCAGAATGACGATCGCGCGAGCCCCAACCACCTTTGTTGCATATTCCAGGCTGCCGATGATGTCATTGTTGACGAAATTGCCGGCGATGCGCACGCAGAAGATGTCGCCGATGCGCTGATCGAATACCAGTTCAGGCGGCACCCGCGAATCCATGCATCCGACGACCGCCGCGAAAGGTGCCTGTGCGGTTGCAGTCGCCCTGACCTGTGCCAGCAGATCACAGTTGAGCGTCCTATTGGCAACGAATCGTTCGTTGCCCGCTTTCAACAGCTCAATTGCCGTGTTGGGGCTCACACGCTGCTGGCGCTCGCGATCGAAAACCTCACAGGAGGGAGACCGGGCCGACTGGGTAGCGTACACGTTAGTTGCGGCAACACTCGCGGCAGCAAGCGGCAGGCAACCGCAAAAAAGACGGCGTGAAAGCATATATATTGGCCTTTCAGGTGACGACAGTAGGTGGATCTTGGAGCAGCGCGTGACACCCCGTTGCAACTGGGTTGCCTCAGGCGGCGTGCAAATCAGACTGGGCAGCGCTAAGAGCAAGGGTGCAGGGCCCGGCGTGAGAGCCCGGTCTGAACCCGCTCGGGGTGTTAGGCAGCCGGTGGCGTTCCATAACGCTGGTAAATGGCTTGAATTCCATCGAGGACCTCGCGTGAAAGGCTGACGTCCACACTGGCGATGTTCTGCTTCAGTTGCAGCACGGAGGTACCGCCCACGAGGGTACTTGCAACGAATGGACGGCTGGTAACGAACGACAACGCGCCATGCACCGGGTCAATGCCGTGTTCTCGAAAAAGCGTGGTGTAGGCGAGGGCGGCGTGCTCGGCTCTTTCATGACTGTAGCGAAAGAACCGTTTGAACAAGTTCAGCCGAGAGCCTGCTGGCCGCTGCCCGCCCAAATACTTGCCAGTCAATGTCCCCATTGCCAGCGGCGAATAGGCTAGGAGGCCGACCCGCTCGCGCTGAGCCATCTCGGCGAGGCCGTTCTCGAAGTCGAGGTTGAGCAGGTTGTACGGATTCTGTATGCTTATTACGCGGGCCAAACCGTGTATTTCCGCTTGATGCAGGAATCGCGCAAGGCCCCAAGGCGTTTCGTTGCACAGTCCGATGTGGCGAACGCGACCGCTTTTGACCAGCGCGTCCAACGCTTCCAGCATCTCCCGAATTGGTACGGTGTCCTGATCGAGTTCGTACTGGTAGTCTAGTGATTGGAAGACGTTGGTGCTGCGGTCGGGCCAGTGCAGTTGGTACAGGTCAATATAGTCCGTCTGGAGCCTTTGAAGGCTGGCCTCTAGGGCCTCGAACAGATTGGCGCGTGTGTAGCTGACGCGGCCGTCGCGCACATAGGGCAGGTTCGCCTTGCCTGCTCGAACGGGCCCGATGGCTTTGGTCGCGAGCACGACGTCTTGCCTGCGGCCGGTGTTGTTGCTTAGCCAACTGCCTATATAGGCTTCCGAAAGTCCATGTGTCTCCGCGCGCGGTGGCACAGGGTACATCTCGGCAGTATCGACCAAGTTTATGCCGGCCTCCAGAGCCGCGTCCAGTTGCGCGTGCGCCTCGGCTTCCGTGTTCTGCTCTCCCCAGCTCATAGTGCCCAGGCCGAGCGCGCTGACCTTCAGGCCGCTTGAGCCAAGTTCACGATACTGCATCGGGTGTCTCCTTCTTCTCGTATTGGTCGTAAGTGCATCAAAGTATGCGTCGACGCTGCAGTGCTGATGACACGAACGGCAACACTGGGGCGGCCAAGCATCGCCGGACGAATGGGCTTGATCGAATGTGCCAGCGGCAAGAAGACCGCTAGGATCTGAGCAGCTTAGTGGCAGCTTGATCGGTTGAGGCGGCGCGATGCCGAATAGCACGGCCCAATGGACACACGGCTCGATTGATGCTCTGCATACGACTGAATGTCGTTTCTCTGGATCCAGGATTTAGACGATCATCCTTAAGTGTCCCACTCAAGCTTCGACTCCTTTAATGCAGCATTCTCTAAAATTGGGAAAATCGATTGTTTTGATGGAAGCTATTCAGGACATGGATGAGAGAAGCGCCATTTCCCTGAGCAGCATCAAGCGTCACGATCTGCCTTTCGTTCATTCCGTTTGACGTATCTTAGTAGGGCATTGACGACTTCGACCATTTACACTTAGTCCCGCCGTTGGAGGACGGCCCGGCGTCGCTGGAGGAAGTAGAGTCGAACAGCGCGCGCCAAAGCGGCGCAACGGGATCGTCGAGGCAGGGAATGATGGCGCCAACTCCCTGAAAGCACCAGAACTCATGCTGGCGAGAGATCGGTGACAGTACGCGTCTCAAATAGACAAGACGGGCCGATATCCATGACAGTGTCCAGATTTTAACCCCATGCTCGCCTTCACCGGCGAGCCACTTTTTTGCCCGAAGTGCACAGTTGCGCCATTGTCGCAAAGGGCAGGTAAGCTCGCGTCCGCCGAAACCGCGGAGCCTAGCGAGAGCTAGGTCGCCGCTTGCCGCCACGACGACCAGTCAGACGGTCGCCGAGCTCAAAAAATCTCGCGTAAGGTCCGCCTGCGAAGTGGCGCTGCAACTCTTCGAAATTCTCTATCGTTTCGTTCAGGGAGCGCGCTTCCTGGCGCTTAAGGGTAGCTTCACCAGAGAGTCCAACAAGCGGTGGAACCTCCAGAAAATCCCAGATCGGCGCCAAGCACGCGGAGGGTTGGCCAAGAAGGCTTTCGTACTCGACCACATGCAAGTGGGTGGACCCGAAGGAGCGCACGACGCGATTGTGGAATTCGTCGGCGGTCTTGAAATAAGCCTCGCAGCAGGCGATTCCCAGTTTGACGGATGGAGCGGCGTCGTTGTCCGAACTGAACTTCAGCCATTGGCGGGTTTGCCTCGCCTGTGTCAGCGATCGCAGCGATTCCAATGTGTTTTTGCGGACCAGAAGGATGACCTTGAGGCCTGGCCAACGGGCGAGCTCACCGAAAAACTCTGGACGCTCATTGAACTGAGGTTCGTTGATCTTGCAGCCAACGCGCGTCACCTTCTTGTTGGTTCCGTTGGGGTAGCGCAAGTAGGCAAGCTCAAGAAGCGCGCGATCGCTGCCTGCCAAGCGATCCTTATCGAAGAACCAATTCGCATCGTAGGTGTTGAGCAACTCACCGTTGCTCAACACGTTCGGATGCTCGTTCAGCAATTCTTCTAGGTAGTGCGTGCCCGTCCTCGGCATCGCAAGGATCACAAATGGGCCAGGCGATGGCATGGAATGGCTCATTGCATGTGTCTCCGATCAACTTGCTGATGATAGTTCGTCTGGCCGGAAGCCTGGCAAGTGAACAGCCGTGTTTAGCTATGTCTGAAGGTCGCTTGCGCGCTTTGACATTCTACTATGCAGCACCCCAAAGAACTCGTAAAATCCATTGATTTGATACATCCCATCCACGCTATGGATAAATTAGCACCGTGCGGTTCAAGGGCCTTGATCTAAACCTCCTCGTCGCGCTCGACGCTCTTATGAATGAGCGTAACCTCACCGCTGCCGCACGCAGCATCAATCTGAGCCAGCCCGCCATGAGCGCGGCAGTTGCCCGGTTGCGCGACTTTTTTCGCGATGAGCTATTTACGATGAGGGGGCGCGAGCTTGTCCCAACACCCCGTGCGGAAGGGCTTGCTCCCGCCGTCCGGGAGGCTCTCCTGCACGTCCAGCTCTCCATCATTTCCTGGGACATGTTCAACCCAGCTCAATCGGAGCGTCGCTTCAAGGTCAGCCTTTCGGACTTCATGACCCTTATATACTTTCAAAAGGTTGTAGAGCGTGTCGCGCGGGAGGCCCCCGCCGTCAGCTTCGAGTTCGTCCCTCTCATGGATGACCCTGACGAGCTTCTCCGACGGGGTGAGATCGATTTTCTAATCCTTCCGGACGTGTTCATGTCGAGCACGCATCCCAGAGCAGCACTGTTTGACGACAAACTCGTCTGCGTCGGCTGCCCCACGAACAAGCATTTATCGCGCCCTTTCACGTTTGAGCGATATATGTCGATGGGACACGTTACGGTCAAATTCGGGCGTACGCGGCAGCCCTCCATCGAAGAATGGTTCTTGCTCGAGCACGGTCGCAAGAGACGTATCGAGCTCATCGTGCAGGGCTTTAGCGTGATTCCAGCTATGCTATCGGGCACAGAGCGGATAGCGACCATACCCTTGCGGTTGGTTGAATATTTCGCACCACTCATACCGCTGAGGATTGTAGACCTTCCAGTGCCCCTTCCCGTGTTCACCGAGACCGTGCAATGGCCTGCCCTTCATAACAGCGATTCAGCAAGCATCTGGATGCGGGAGATCTTATTAGAGGAGGCATCCCGCATGGCTGCTCCGCGCGAAACTGCTGGAGGCCTCAAGAGCTCCTAGTTCAGTGGGCATTTTGCGGCAAGAGCCGCTAAAGCAAGGACGCTTCCCGTCCGGAGTCCCCAGTCCTGCGTGAGGACTGTTGTTGGATTGCGAGACATAAGCCGGAGGCAGCTGCGGGGTAAACTGGCATCGTGACATCATCGGCGTGTTTCCAACTATTCTCGTGTGGTTTACCCGGCCTCGCCCACCGCGAGGCCCTTCACCGGCGTCGCCGTGTGCCGAACGATAGCAACTTCCGCACGCCAAATCGATCTCGCCGGCTCAGCGGCCGCCCGCACCGTCTTTGGCGTGGCCCGAGCAGCTTCACGGCATTTTCGGATTAAGCCAAGCTCGATACCCTCTGAATGTGGACGGAAGACCATAATGGGAGGATAGGTAGTGGGCACCACGCAATCTATTCATAACGTTGATGCTTTTGATCCAAACAATAAATTTTACCTGGGGCAATGTCGCGTGAGACGCCATGTAAAGCAGGAATCCACCGCGCTGTTTCTGACCCGTGACCGGTGCTTCGAATGATGCCAAAAGAGGAGAGTGCATGAGCTCTGACGTGCGGTGGAAATTGTGCTGGGAGAGTGAGCTGGAGCTCTCCGATCACAAAGAGCTCGCCGAGTTCTTCAGAACTATCTATGCCCCGACCGGGTCCTTCAACGCAAAGCCATTCGAAAGCTACCGCAGTTGGGCCGGTGCCAGGCCTGAGCTGCGCGCAATCGCCTACGATTCGCGCGGCGTAGGGGCGCATATGGGCGCTCTGCGCCGCTTCATAAGGGTTGGCGATGCGGATCTATTGGTGGCCGAACTCGGATTATACGGTGTGCGCCAGGACCTTGAAAGGCTTGGGATAAGCCATTCAATCAGCGCCATGTATCCGACGTTGCAGCAGCTTGGCGTTCCCTTTGCTTTCGGTACCGTTCGGCACGCGATGCGCAGCCACATGGAAAGGTGGTCTCGGGGCGGTCTGGCAACCATCAAATCGGGTGTCCGCGTGCGGTCGACCCTCCGGGATGTGTTTGCCGACCTATCGCCCACTCGCGTCGACGACGCACTCATCGTCATTGTGCCAGTTACGCGACAGATCGACGAGTGGCCCTCGGGTACCTTGATTGATCGGAACGGTCCGGAGCTATGAAAGGGCACGTATGCCCACCGACGGCCAACCAGATTCTTTGAGCAACCTGGCCGTCCCCAAACGGCAGAGGCGCGGTGCTGGCACCGATCGCGGGCCCGCGGAGGTACTTTGCCCCCTTGCATCGAAACGCAATATCGAAGGAATAAGATGAAAGATCAACTTGAACATGGAGTTATCGAAAAAATTAAGAGCCATCCCGATTTGGCAGGCAAGGAGATAACGATCGCCACGGAACTCCAGTCGCTTGGCATCGATTCGCTGGAGTTCACGGACATCCTCGCCGACTTGGAGAAGTCCTATGACATCCGAATCGAGCTGAACACGATTGATGCCTGGACGGATCTAAGGACTGTCGGCGATCTGGTGGCTTCTGTCCGCGGCTTGCTCGCCAAGGAGGCGTAATGGACAGGCGCGTCGTTATTACCGGAATCGGAGGATTGTGTGGGTTAGGCGCCAACGCCGCCTCCATTTGGAAAGAGATGCGCGAAGGTCGCTGCTCCATCGGCCCTGTCACAAATGCGGAGCTTTACGACGTAAAGCTCAAGATTGGTGCCGAGATTAAGGCGCTGCCGGAGCACGACATCGATCGTAAGCACCTCATTTCCATGGACCGGTTCAGCTTGCTGGCTGTGCTGGCAGCGCGCGAGGCTATGCGCCATGCTGGGCTATCCACCGATGAAGCAAATTGTCATCGTTTCGGTGCGGTTGTGGGCGTCTGCGGCTGCGGCTGGGACGCCATTGAGGAAAATTACCGTGCGCTCCTTTTGGAGGGCGCAGTCCGTGCTGGCACTTTCAGCGCACCTAAGGCTATGCCAAGCGCGCCTGCCGGTCACGTCAGCATGAGTCTTGGCCTATGTGGACCTGTTTACGGTATCACCACCGCCTGTGCCTCAGCGAACCATGCGTTTGCCGTGGCGGTGGATCAAATCAGGCTTGGCCGAGCCGACGTGATGCTGGCGGGGGGGACTGATGCGCCGCTTACATATGGTGTGCTAATGAGCTGGGATGCGCTGCGAGTGCTCGCGCCAGATACGTGCCGCCCCTTTTCCGCCGATAGACAGGGAGTTGTTTTGGGCGAGGGGGCGGGCATGGCTGTGCTGGAAAGCTACGAACATGCCATTGCGCGCGGTGCTATAATACTTGCGGAGATCGCTGGCGTCGGCCTTTCCGCGGATGCGCAGAACATCGCGGCGCCGACTGTGAAGGGGCCGGAACGCGCGATGCGTGCCTGCCTGGCCGATGCCGGGCTGAACGTCGAGGATGTTGACTATCTCAACGCGCACGGCAGCGGCACCAAGACTAACGACCAAACCGAAACGGTCGCGATCAAGCGCGTTTTTGGCGACCATGCGTATTCAATGTCCATCTCTTCCACCAAATCCATGCACGCGCATTGCCTCGGTGCAGCTAGCGCCCTCGAAATGATCGCCTGCGTGATGGCCATACGCGAAGGTGTCGTGCCGCCTACGGCCAACTATCGTGAGCCGGATTCCGATTGCGATCTCGACGTTACGCCCAACGTGGCGCGCGAGCGCGAGGTGCGAGTGGCGCTGAGCAACGCTTTCGCTTTCGGCGGGACGAATGCCGTTGTGGCATTCAGGAGGGTGTAGGCATCCGACATCGGACCTTGGTGACGAAGCCGTCGCCGCAGGAGCGCCGCCAGCCGCATTCATCTCAGCCGGGGCGTGATCCAGTGTCGGCTAGCAACCGTCAAGGCCACTTGGTAACAGGCCTGAGCCGGCAAGCCGAGCCGCAGCTTCGCCTATCGGCATGTCAATGACTGTGACTGCGCACGCTGCCAGGAAACGGCGTTCGTTTCTGGTCAGCACCGACCCATCGATTAGCGCGAAATGTGGGCCGTCGGAGCGCTTCATGATCTGCCGGGCGTAGGTGCGCAGCATCTGATCGTCGAAGCGGCAGCCGACGAAGAAAAAACCCCGGTTGCTGCGCCGCTGCTTCACCTGATCAGGGATCGGCGTCTGGATGTCGATGTCTGTCAGCGCTTCGACATAGTCGGAATCCGAAACCAGAAAGTTAGCCGCCGGCCTGACACTGCCATGAGGCACATAGAGCACCGTCTCAACCGGAGGTACCGCGTCGAGTTCGATTCCCGACAAATCATAGGCTTTGGTCCAAAGGTCCTTGGTTTCGTTCGCCCGCGTGACGCCTTGTATCTCTACGACATCCGTTCGGCCGGCGGCGATCAGGGCCGCGCGCATGGCGCCATCATACCAACTGTCAACGATGAGCGAGAGCGGCAGCGTGGCGAGCCAGGCGTGGAGGACCGTCGGCGCTGCCGGCGCGGCGAAGATCTCAGCCATCCAATCCTGGAGCGTCCGGCGATGCCGGCGCTGCTCGATGAACTGCGCGACAGACCACATATTGGTGCGGATCTTGGATGGAGCCGGGGCGCGCTTGTTAAGGGCCGCGGCGACTGCTTCTGGAGTATCCGGTACAACGGGTTTTGCGCACCCGAGCTGGAGGAGACCCGGGCCAAGGTAAGGAATGATCGCGTCGGCGGCGAGCGCTCCCCTGAGCAGGTCAAGCCGCGTGTCTGCATGGCTGTCCCGAGTGATTAATAGATGGCGCGGGAGGGTGTTCATGCTCAGTCCTCTTGGCTTCATGCCGTCGACCCACCGTCCTAATCCCCGTCGGATATTTTCCTGGCCTCAACGGTGATTGGCAGGCGCGTATCTCGCGGAAGGTCGGGCAAGACGAAGCGCCAGCCGTTCCTGAGCATGACGGCCCCGCCCCACAAGCCTTCATTCTCAACCTGGATGATCGGCTCTTCGAGATCCTTCTTGGGAACATAGGCCGACAGGCCGGCGCCGGTCCTGCGGATCATCAACTTCATCCGGCTGCTCCCTTGCCAGGAGCAGACGTAATTTCCGCGCTACGAGAAGCCCCGGCATTCTCGAGGCTCACCATTTCGCGCGCCCGCATTCCCACGACCGTGCCACGGCCGATCCATTCAACCGCATAGATGTAGAACTGCTGGAGAAAGGTGCCGATGTCACGCACGTACCCTTCGTCACCCTTCAACACGAGGTTTTCCCCGATCTCCCTGCCCGGGTAGGTGCCGTCATTCTTGATGTGACGTGTGGCGCGGACCCGTTCACCCGGCATAAACCGTGGAGGCTTGCGGATTTCGACCTCCTGTTCGCGCCAAAGACTCATGGCTGTTCTTCCTTTTCGCAGTTGGAGGTTGGAATGGAGAACTCGAGGCGCCTCGCGAGCCGATCGGACGTCAGGCGGGAACGCAGGTCATCTCCACCGGACAGACCGAGGCGCATTGCTGTGCATCGAAGGTGTCCTTGCATTCGGTGCACTTCTCCGGGTCGATAACGTAGGCCTCGCCTTTGAATTTGATCGCACCGGAAGGACATTCGAACTCGCAGGCACCGCATTGGGTGCATTGGGATGCGATGATCTTGAACGCCATTTGTCTTCAACTCCTGGTCGGTTGATTGAGAGATGTCAGGCCGTTGCGGCCAATGGTTTGGCCCCAAACTCGGCGGCGTAGACCGTGCTGATCGCGGTCTCGATATGCTCATAGGCGTATTCATCCACGGCCCGGATACCGGCTCCCCTGAGCTGAGTCTTCGGGCAATCCCCGATCTTGGCGCACAGCACGACGTCTATTCCTTCGAGGGCAGCGATCACGCCTTTTAGGGTGGCATCTTCGCCCCAGCCACCCAGGCAATACTGCTCGACCGTCCGATGCCCGACCAAGCGGATTCCTTTCCGCGAGGCCTCGTAGACCTGGAACTCTCTCGCGTGACCGAAGTGTGCGTTGACGCGGCCGCCGCCCTTGCTGGCCACGGCGATAAGAAGCGACTTGCCCGAGCCCGCTCCTTTGACCAGTTCGGTCGCCTCGCTTTTAGCCACCGCTCGATCGCCGCGCTCGCGCGCGACAACCTCGCGATAGGCGTCGCGCCTGCTTGCGTCGTAGGTGACCTCGTCGGAGATCTGCTCGAGCGTGAACTCCTGGCCGCGATCGTCGCCCAGCAAGCCAACGGCATCAGCCCGGCACTGCCGGCAATGGCGCATCAATTTGGCACCGCCCTCCAGACGATCTTGAAGAGCCTTCAGCTCCATCGCCCTTGGGCCGCGTTGCCCGGTCAGGCCGTAATAGGTGCCGTGCTCCCGGTTCGATATCAGTGGCATGATGTTGTGCAGGAAGGCGCCGCGCTGCTTGACCCATTTATTGACCTCGATCAGGTGCTCGTCGTTGACGCCGGGGATCATCACTGAATTGATCTTTGTCAGGATGCCGCGCGCCGTCAGCATCTCCAGGCCCAGCATCTGCCGCTCGTGCAGGATCCGGGCGGCTTCGACCCCGGTGTAGCGGCGGTGCTTGTAAAAGATCCAAGGATAGATCCTTGCGCCGACTTTCGGGTCGACCATGTTGATGGTGATTGTCACGTGGTCGACATTCATGTCGCAAAGCTCGGCGACATGGTCCGGCAACGCCAGCCCGTTGGTCGAGATGCAAAGCTTGAGGTCGGGGATTTCGTTGACGATGCGTTCAAATGTGGCCTTTGTCTTGTTCCAGTCGAAGCAGGCGTCGCCCGGTCCAGCGATGCCGAGCACGGAAAGCTGCGGCACTTGGTTGGCGACCGCGATCACCTTGCGCACCGCCTGATCTGGTGTCAGCTTTTCCGAGACGACCCCAGGTCGGCTCTCGTTGGCACAGTCAAACTTGCGATTGCAGTAATTGCACTGGATGTTGCAGGCCGGGGCGACCGCCACGTGCATGCGCGCGAAATAATGGTGCGCCTCTTCTGAATAGCATGGATGGTCCTTGACCTTCTCCCAAATGGCCGGCTCCATGTCGCCAGGCCTTGCGGACGAGCCGCAGGTTGAAGACGCGCATCCAGCCGATTTCGCGGTGGTCTCGCTTTCAAGCGAAATCTTCGGTGTCGACATCGAATGGCTCTGTCCCTGGCTGACTTACACTGCCAGGCGCAAGAGCTATGCCACTTCCCAAAAGCTGACATTCACCCGAAATTTCGGCTTTTGGTGTCTGATTTGTCAGATTGCCTATACCTGGATTTGTCGGGCTTGCGACATCGGAGAAGCGTATGGGATCGCCAGAGCGATTGTCTCTGGTCCCGCACAGGGCGGGGGACACCGAAACTTCACATGGTTCAGACGTTAAGCTCGTCTAAAATTTCTTCACCTTGATCCCGTGACGGCGTAGAGCATACCCGACTTGCCGCGGCGTGAGGCCGAGGAGACGAGCCGCTTTGGCCTGGACCGAGCCTGCCTTATCCATCGCGTCGATCAGCCGGTCGCGTTCCGTCAGGCGCGGGCTGCCCGTTGTGTGACAATTGGGATCGTTCCGATCGGCCGGCAGCTGCGATCCATCTCGGTTCATGGTGCCACGAGCGAGATCGGCGACGGCATTTGTGCCCCGCGAACAGCCGGCTCCTTTCCAGATGAGCGAAGAAAGACACTGGCCATTCCTGCAGGCGAAATCCGACGGAACTATCGTCTTCGACCGGGCAAGTGTCGCCGTCCTTAGCACGCAGTTTTCCAGCTCTCGGATGTTGCCAGGGAAGTGGCATTGCGAGATCACATCAATCGCCGATGATGCGAAGGTGAGATCGCGATTGTTCTCCCTGTTGAACCGATCGAGAAAGAATTCGGCAAGGAGTCGAATGTCTCCGGGGCGCTCCCTGAGCGGAGGCAACGTAATTGGTATCACATTGATGCGGTAATAAAGGTCGGCCCTGAACTCCCCATTCCCCACAGCCGTTTCGAGGTCCTTGTTGGTGGCGCATATAAGCCGGACATCGAACTTTAGCGTTCTGGTGCCGCCGACCCGCTCCAGTTCGCCTTCCTGCAAGACGCGCAGCAGCTTGGCTTGAAAGGAAGGCGAAATCTCACCGATCTCGTCAAGCAACAACGTTCCGCCATCCGCCAATTCGAAACGGCCGGCGTGCTGCGAGATAGCCCCAGTGAAGGCGCCCTTTTCGTGCCCAAACAGTTCCGATTCCAGGACGGTTTCAGAGAGCGCGGCGCAGTTCAACTTGACGAAGGACTTGTTCTTCCGAGGTGAGAATTTATGGATTGCCTTTGCAAAGGCTTCCTTGCCGGTGCCGCTTTCCCCCCGCAGCAGCACGGCGGCATTCGTGCTTGCCACGACCGGGATCATTTCGAGCACCTGTTTGAGCGCGGGACTCTTCCCCACGATTCCGTCGATTTTGACGTGCGGATGCCGGTCGCGATCCGTCCTTCCATCGCCGGGCGATGGTTCCGGTTTCTCTTCGACAAGCCGTTGAACCCCCATGCTCGGGAGGCGATGGAGATAGATAATTTGGCCGACGAGGACGGCGACCATGCTTAGGAAGCCTACGTCCTCGTCATTGCGGAAATTGATCGAGCCGTCCCCGACGCGGTCGATCCACAATGTTCCAAGGGTTTCATGCTGAGCTTTCAGGGGAACACCGATAAAGCTCACCGGCAGAGTGTCGCCGCTCAAGGGCATCTGGGGATCAGCCTGAAATAGTTCCGACTTGCTGACGTCCTCTGTGATGACCGGTCTCGCCGTAGCGACGATTTGGTCGATTACAGCCTTTGGTATGGCGCGACGAGTGATGGATTGCGGTGGATAGACGTTGCCGGGCGTCGCGGCGATCTCCGGCTCTCCATCAGCGCCGAGCACGATGATTGCTCCATGGCGCATTCGCACAAATGAAGACAGGATCGTGACGACATCGACCAGTCTCGTCTCCAGCGGGGCAGGGGCGGTTAGGATCTTCGATATTTCGTATAGGCCCCTGAGCGAAATATCCGCTTTATGCATATTTCCGATGGCTGGTTCAGGCAGGGTGATTGGAAGTCCCACTTCGTCGACCCTGCCGCGCATCGTGTCGTCCATAGAAGCAGCTCCGTGTATTCCCCCACCTGCACGTTCTGGATTTGCGAAGGTCGAAGAGGAGTATCGACCATGCCGGCTTCAACTGACGAGTTCCTGACAACGCCGATGCGACGTGTTGCCGCAACAGCGAGTTGCACCCGGGCGCACTTGTTGAAGGGGTGAGTGCTGGGGTCATCCGAACTTGAACAGGACACCGAAACCGCCGCGCGGATAATTCCACGTGATCTCGCCGCTCCCCTCGCATAGCACTCGGCATGTGCCACACTCCATGCACCCCTCGGCCGCGATCTCAACTTGGCCCGTGGCGTTCAGCTCATAGCATTTGGCAGGGCAGATGCGTGTCAACGCGAGCAGGTTCGCGCTCGGGCTTTGGTGAGGTCGCACCTTAATATGCGGACGCCCTGCATCGATGAGATAACGGTTCTGATATAGCTTGTCCTCGACGCGGCCGGCCGGCACTGTGATCGTCATTTTGCTCTCCCTCAGCGCCAGGCCAATGCCAGGCGAAGCGCGTCGCTGACCAGCCCCCAGCGCGATCGCGTCTTTATGAACGCAGCAGTGGTCGCTTTTTCCTTATCGATTTTCGGGGTGCCGTCGACCCGCACGAGGTTCTGCGCGGCCAGAGAAATCAGCTGCGGGTATGTCATGAAGAAATTGTGCGAGTTGGTGTGCAACAGTGCCGGCATGTCCTTATGTTTTCGCAAGTCCTTGAGGACAAACGACTTGTCGAGCATGGTTTTGTAAAGGACGAGGTTCCGCTTGGTCATCGGGGCGTTGCGGCTCTTGACCTGAACGATCGCCTCGCCCGCGATGCGGCCGGACGTCATGGCGAGGTTCGAACCCTCACGGTGAACCGCGTTGTTCAATTGCGCTGCATCACCGACTGCCACCCAACCGTCGCCGAAGAGCTGCGGGATCGCCTTATAACCACCTTCGGGAATAAGATGGGCGGCATATTCCTTCACCTCCGAGCCCGCTATCAGCGCCCGGACCGAGGGGTGGTTCTTGAATCCGTCGAGCAGCACGTAGGGGCTCTCCATCGTGGCGGCGAAATCGGAAACGAGGCAACCGATGCCAAGCGAGATCGATTCCCTGTTCGTGTAGAGAAACGCTAGCCCGGTCATGCTGCGGGAGATGGTGCCCGCCGCCTCGATCACGCAGCCTTCATTGCCCTTGAGGCCGAAGCGCTGCTCGATCACCTCTTCGGGCAGGAAGTGCATCTCCTTGACGGCCAGTGCCACGGTTTCGGGCCTCGGCATTTCGCGCAGGCCCGACCGCGTGCCAAGCAGCCCGTTAACCCCTTCCGCGAGTACGACCACGTCCGCCAAGATCCTTTCGCCGTCTCTGTCGGTCCGAACGCCTATGACCTTGCCCGTGATATCGTATGCCAGCTCCGTCGCCGTCGTCTCGCACAGGACGGTCGCGCCGGCCTCGCGCACCTTGCGCGAAAACCACTTGTCGAACTGGGCGCGGATGATTGTGTAACGATTTGGCTTTGCCTCGTTGAAGTCGTCGGACCGATAGTGGATCCCAGCATGGGATGTCTTGTCCATCATCCAGAAGCGCTGCTCGACCAGATGCCGCTCAACAGGCGCGTCATCGCGAAAATCCGGGATGATCTTCTCTAACATGTTCGCATACATGATGGCGCCCTGGACATTCTTGGAGCCCGGATACTCGCCGCGCTCCAGTTGCAGCACCTTCAGGCCGCAGCTTGCCATCGTGAAAGCAGCTGCGTTGCCGGCCATGCCGGCGCCAATGACGATAGCGTCGAACTTTTCCTCGACCATGGCCGTCTCCCTTAGCTCGCAAGCTTGTCGCGACTGTGCGGCGACAGCCGCCGGGTGAAGGCTTCCGTCAAAGCCGGCAGGAAGCGGATCGCATCCGTGGCGATACCGATATGGGCGAAATCGAAAATCGGCGCGTTCGCATCGGTATTGATCGCCACGATCAGATCGGCGCTTTCAATGCCCACCCGGTGCTGGATGGCGCCGGAAATTCCGGCCGCGATGTAGAGCTTCGGCCTGATGGTCTTGCCAGTCTGGCCGATCTGCCGTTCAGCCGGCATCCAGCCCTTCTGGACCAGCGGACGCGAACAGCCATATTCGGCGCCGAGCGCTCGCGCGAGCTTCGTCACAACCTGCAGGTTCTCCGCCCCGCCCAGGCCGAGACCTCCCGCAACAACGACATCGGCATAGGCCAGATTTGCCTTTACCGACTGCGCATCGGGCAAGAAGCCAAGGACCTTGGTGACGATCTCGTCCTCGAGCATCGACAGCTTGTGTTGGACGACCTGCCCGACCGGCTTTTCCATACGCTGCGGCATCGCCATGACTCTCGGTCGCACTGTCGCCATCTGCGGCCGGCAGTTGAGCGTATAGATGGTGCACAGCAAGGAGCCCCCGAAAGTCGGCCTGGTCGCGGCAAGCGAACCGTCAGGATCCACGTCAAGTTGTGTGCAGTCGGCCGTGAGCCCCGTCAGCAAGGTGGTCGCCACGGAGCCGGCAAGATCCCGGCCACGCATGGTGGCACCCAGAAGCAGGATCTCGGGTTTGTATTGATTGACCAGGTCAGTCATTGCCTTGGTGAAGGGCTCGTTGCGGTAGTCGGCGAGCAGCGGTGCCTCCACGATATAGGCAAGGTCGGCACCATAGGCGAAGGCCTGGGCGACGGCATTCCAAGAGGCCTCTCCCGGCGGTCCGAGCACGACCCCCGCAAGCTGCACGCCAAGCTTGTCGGCCAGCTTGCGACCTTCCCCGAGCAGTTCGAAGGAGACCGGATGGACTTCGCCGCGCTCCAGCTCGATGAACACCCAGACGTGCCGATATTCCTTGAAATGCTCAGGCAGATCCTTCTTCATGCCGGCACGACCGCTGGCGGCAGGCGGGGTTTCTCGGTTCACGCTTGACATCCTAAGCTCCTTGCCCTGAGCCACCCTCGAAGGCCAGTTCGTGTTCCAGCGCCGGCTGGCGCGCGAAAATTGCGGCAATCAGCTCGTCGGCGAGATCACGCAGCGCCTTATCTGCGGTGTCGATTTGCACCGCCTTTTCTGCCCGGCTGGTCGGGGCGAACACACGCTTCACGACAGTTGGCGATCCGCGAAGGCCGCATTTGCCGAGGTCCCCGATACCAGCCTCTGCCGCACTCCACTTTACGATCTGGCTGCGGGCGGCGCGCAGCGCATCGTGCAGCGAGCCGCGACGGATCTCGTTGACACCTTCCAGCACCGTAATGAGGCAAGGAAGCTTGCTTTTCACCATCTGCATGCCGCCCTCCGCGCGGCGCTCGACAGTGATCTCGCGCGCATCGAGATCAAGGGAGGCGATCTTCGCGACGTAGGTGAGTTGCAGGAAATCGAGGCGCTTGGCGATGCCAGGCCCGACCTGGGCCGTGTCGCCGTCGATTGTCTGCTTGCCGGTGAAGACGATGTCTGGCAGGCCGAACGTCTCACCGATCTTGCCGATTGCCTGAGCGAGCGCAAACGAGGTCGCCAGGGTGTCGGAGCCGGCAAAAAAACGATCGGTCAGGAGCACCGCACGGTCGGCCCCGTAGGTGAGCGCCTTGCGCAGCGCGTCCTCGGCCATAGGCGGCCCCATGGTGAGCACGGTGACCTCGCCGCCGTCGGTGTCGCGTAGTCTCAGCGCTGCTTCAAGGGCAAACAGATCGTATGGGTTGATGATGGTCGGCACACCCTGGCGCATGATCGTGTTGGTCACCGGGTGGACGCGTATCTGCGCGGAGTCCGGGACCTGCTTGATACAGACGACGATATGCATGCGGTCTCTCTGGCTTCTATCAGGATGCGGCTTGGCGCTTGATCTGCTTGCAAGCACCATTCGTGCCAACCGTTGAGCATCGCGCCATACCTTTGAGCCGCGGCACTCTGCTTCTGAGGTGTGTCCGTGAGAGGCGGGTTTGTCGGCTTCACGACATTGTCGTGTCGCAACCGTGTCGCGTTCACTCCTTTCCGAACGGTTTCAGGATGGAAGCGAACGGGACGAAGGTGCGGCCCGGCGTGGCGGGGCGATTTGGGTCGTGGTCTTTGAGCACCTTGAAGACCCGGTGCCTGAGCGGCGAGGACGTCGCGAAGTCCTCATAGGCGCGTTCCAGTGTGGCGCGCGCGCGCGCGGCGATCACCTGGTCTGTGAGACCGGAGAAATCCTCTTCGGCGAGATATTGGCCCATGCGCTTCATGATGTGGAGCCGCGAGACATCGAGCACCTTCGGATCATAGAAGACGCCAAGGGCCACGAAGAACTCCTCCGCAGCAGACAAGCCTTTCAGCCGCGTGAGAATGTCGGTGACGTCGATGATTGGCCTTTCGGTGGAACAGTGGCTCATTGTAAACTCCCTTGTGATGATGGTCTCGGGCTCGGCTTCCTCTCCACCAAGATCCGCATTCAAATCCCTTCGCCGTATCCATTGCAGGCCGGGAAGGGATCACGGAGCTTCTCCACGAGTGCGGGCACGACCTCGAGCACCCGGTCGATATCCATCGCGCTGTTGTCGCGCGACAAGGAGAAGCGGATTGCCCCTTGTGCCGCGCTGCTGGCAACGTTCATTGCTTCTAGGACATGGCTGAGCTCCTGCGAGCCGCAACCGCAGGCCGAGCCAGAGGAACAGGCGATCCCCTCGCGATCGAGAAGGAGCAGCAGGCCATCGGCCTCGATGTTTTCGAAGGCGATGTTGGTCGTATTCGAGAGCCGATCCAGCGGATCGCCGGTCACGAAAGCGCGTGGAATGCGCTGGAGAAGCCCGCATTCCAACCGATCGCGGAGAGATTTTATGAGCTTGCTGTCCTCATCCATGAATTTCATGGCAAGTTCGGCTGCCTTGCCAAGCCCGACGATGCCAGGGGTATTCTCTGTGCCGGCGCGCCGGTTGCGCTCCTGGTGCCCGCCCTTGATCAGCGAACGGAAGTGCACGCCGCGCTTCACATAAAGCGCACCGATCCCTTTAGGGCCATGCAGCTTGTGACCGGAGAGCGACAGCATGTCGATAGCCGTCGATTTCAGCTCCATCGGAAGCTTGCCGACCGCCTGCACCGCGTCCGTATGGAACAGGGCACCGACTTCCTTGGCCAATTCAGCAAGCTCAGCGGCAGGGAAAATCGTGCCGGTCTCGTTGTTTGCCCACATGATCGAGACGATTGCCACGTTCGTGGTCAGCGCCGCCTTATAGGCGTCAACGTCGAGCCGGCCACGGCCATCCACCGGGATCTTGTGCACCTTGAGGTCGCACGTCTTCGCAAGATGCTCGCACAGCGTCAGCACGGCCGAATGCTCGACCGCGGAGGTCACGATCTCTGTGCGGTGAAGCATCACCCTCAGCGCCGAAAGGATCGCCGCATTGTTGCTTTCCGTTCCGCCCGATGTGAAGGCGATCTCATCGTCGAATTGCGCGCCGATCAGCGCTTGCACCTGCTGGCGCGCCTTTTTCATGGCCACGCTCGCGGCAGCGCCAAATCCGTGCTTTGACGAAGGATTGCCGAACTGATCCATAAACAGCGGCCGCATCGCTTCATAGACTTCAGGATCCACTCGTGTGGTTGCGTTGTTGTCGAGATAGACCGGCCTCATGAAGCTCTCCTTAGCTGACCGAAAACACGCGTTTTGGGCAGACCCGACCGTCGACGAGTCTCTTCTCTCAGGCCATTAGCCGAAGGACTTCCCACAAGCGCATTTTTCCCGGGCGTTCGGGTTATCGAAGACAAAGCCAGAGGATTCGAAGCTGGTGACGAAATCGACCGTCATACCGGCGACATGGGGTTGCGAGCTTACGTCCACGAACACCCTGACGCCGTCTGTCTCGATGACCGCATCGCCCTCACGCGCGAGGCTTTCCAAGCCCATGAGATACTTCAGTCCCGCGCAGCCGCCCCCCTCGACCTTGATGCGCAGGCCTTCCGCCGGCTCCTCGGCTTGGGAAAGCGCGGTCCTTACCGCGGCGACAGCATTTTCGGTGAGCGTGATCATGGGACGCCTTCTCCTCGAGTGCGCGATGCGTTCGCCGATGGCGACGCATGGACCGTGCCAAAGAGAAAGTTGTTTTAAACAGCGTAATGTTTTTAGCACCGGCACGTCGCATATCGAAAATCGTCGAACATCGGACAACATGCAGCCGGTAGGATGGCGTGGGTAGGCTTTTCCCGCGCCTCCGCTCTTCCCTAGAAATGCTGGGCACCAAACACCACTGTCGGCTTTGTCGAGCCCACAACATACCGGGGTCCCGCCAGCTTTCTCTTGGGCTCTTCAAGCCATTGAATAAGCTGGGAAACTGTTCTGCGAGGCTTTTTCGACGCAGTTGGCATGGCTTTTGAAACTCCTTCGTTGCGAGGCGGCAAGAAAGCGACCGCCATTCATGTCACCCGTGACATCGCAGCGAAGGAAGGACAAACATGTCAGGTCTGCCTCAGATCCCCATTCAATGGGCCGCGTGGAATTTACATTGGCCACCCCCCAAAACACGTTCGCCGCCATTGTCGATCTTCGGCAAAAGATCTTGATCGTCAGCTGCGACCCATCGCCGATTCCATCGGCACACCGCCGCCTCTGCTTCGACGTTTCGGAAGCGCGCTGAGACCGGCAGCGAACTGGTTGGCGATGAGATCGCAGCCATCAAGAGATCGATGCCGGCGAGGCGACCACGATGGAGCCAACTGGCTTTCGCCTGCCGAGCTGCGGGACATCCTGCCCCGCAGTCTCCTTCGCCTACCAGCGCCTTCGCTTTGAAAAGCTGATCGACCCCGACTCCGATATCGATGCGATCGCATACCCGCTCGGCGACCCCATCGGGGGCTCGGTATGGCAAAGATCATCCGACGCAGTGCCGTCGCAATGACCATCTCGAAGGACTCGCGTCTTTCGATCAGGCCGAGCTCAGCCGTTTGCCTGCTCGCCACGCTGAAATCTAACGCCCGGAACATCGGAAAAATGGAACTGGGTAATTGTCTTCCAGCAAGTGCTTGTTCCGGTAAGCCGCCCAGCGTGCTCGCGGAGCAAAACAGATCGGGAAATTACGCCGTGAACAGTCATGCCGATGGCGCAGCAAACAATCCGAGGAATCCGTTCGCACATGTGGAGGCCGCGGGCTGGGGCCAGGGCCTGAGAACGCTCACGCGTATTACCTACATGAATTTGCGTCACCCGTGGCAGGTTGCTTTCGCTATTGGAGCGACATTCATCGCCGCAACCCTCCAGCTGCTCATTCCCAAACTGCTCGGTAAGGCCGTTGACCAGGTCCGGATCGGTGGTGTCATCTCCGGCGGTGCCGTCGAACAAGCGCTTTGGACATCGGCTCTCCTGCTGCTCGCCGTCAGTGTGCTGCGCGGCCTATTCACATTGGCGCAGAACTACTTTGCCGAATCGGTCGGGCATCACTTCGCCTATGAGCTGCGGCTCGCATGCTATGAGAAGATCCAGCGCCTCAGCTTCTCCTTTCACGACCAGGGTCATTCAGCCGATCTGATCACCATTTGCATGCTCGATCTCGAAGGTGTGTGCTGGTATTTCTCCACAGCGCTGGTCCGCGCTGTCCTGCTGGCCATGTTAATCGGCATTGGCGCCTACATTCTGCTCTCCACCAATCTGGTGCTCGGCGTCCTGGCGCTAAGCTTTGTGCCGTTCGTCGCATGGCGCTCATCGCGAACCCAGCTCAAGCTGCGCGCCACCTGGTTCGAACTGCAAGGGCGGCTCTCGGTTCTGAGCCGCGTCATGGAGGAAAATCTCTGCGGCATCCGCGTTGTCCGCGCTTTTGCCGCACAAGCCTATGAGATGCTGAAGTTCGAGCGTGCCTCCAAGAACGCCCTCGCACTTGCCCAGGAACGCGCCGACATCTACGCGCGCGACACTTCTGCGATGACCTTCTCCTTCTTGTTTGCGATGGGGCTGGTCCTCTGGATTGGCGGCAACAAGGTCATCGCCGGTGAGATCAGCGTCGGAACCCTCACGACCTTCCTGACATTCATGACCGTCCTGCAAATGCCGGTCCGGCAAATCGGGCTGATGATCAACGCTTTCGCTCGCGCTTCAACATGCGGTTCACGTCTGTTCGGCTTCCTCGACCAGGACATCACGATAAAGGACGCACCCCACGCTAGTCCCCTCGAGATCAGCGAGGGCACTGTGCTTTTTGACAATGTCTCGTTCGCTTATCCTGGCTCTGAAAACCGCCAGATCCTGCGCAATATCAGTTTCCAGGCCCGCAGAGGCGAGACTGTCGCTATCGTCGGTCCACCCGGCTCGGGCAAGTCGACAATCGCTCACCTGATCCCACGTTTTTACGATGTCACCGGCGGCACCATCACGCTTGACGGCCAAGATATCCGCAATGTCACTCTTTCCTCGCTTCGCAGGGCGGTCGCGGTTGTGCAGCAAGATCCTTTCATGTTCACCACAACGGTGGAGAACAATATCGCTTATGGAGACCCCTGGGCCAACGAACCGCGAATCGAGCGCGCAAGCGAATCCGCCCAGCTGCACAACTACATTCTGGGCCTGCCCGCTGGCTACAAAACGGTGGTGGGCGAACGTGGCGTTTCCCTCTCGGGCGGCCAGCGCCAGCGTCTCACAATTGCCCGCGCGATGATGCTGCGCCCCTCAGTCATTGTCTTTGACGACTCGACCGCGGCAATCGACGCCGCTACCGAACAGCGCATTCGCTCGGCCATGCGCCGTTTCGCCAAAGACCGCGTGACGATCATCATTGCCCACCGGCTGAGTTCCGTCATGCACGCCGATCAAATCCTTTTCGTTGAAAATGGCGAGATCGTCGAACGTGGCACGCATAAAGAGCTTCTGGTCAAGGCAGGGCGCTATGAGGCTCTTCACAATCTTCAGACGCGCCCACGCGATGATGAGGGCGCGAACTGATGCCCCACATCGTCGACGTTGAAAGCGAACGCAACAGTGTCCGCGACGGTATGCGTCCGCCCCGCGCTGTCGTCGGCTCGCATCGGATCGAAGACGAGGTGTTCGGACAGGCTTTTGACAAGAACATTGTCCGGCGCATCTGGGCATTCGTTGAGCCTTACCGGATCAAGGCTGTTATCGCGCTTGTCGCAGTCCTGATCTGCGCCGGCGTGCAGCTTCTGATCCCGCTGATCATCCGCTACGCGGTCGAGCACGCCATCACTCCGGGAAGCCGCGATCGCTCTGCGCTGCTTGCGGCCGCTGGCGCCTTTTTTCTCGCGATTCTGGCCAATCACGCTGCCAGCTACATGCAACAGAGCGTGATCGGCAAAATGGTCGAGGTTGTGCTCTTCGACATTCGCAGCGCCATGTTCGGCCATCTGCAGAAGGTCTCGCTTTCCTTTATGGACCAAACCGAGGTCGGACGTCTGATGTCGCGACTCCAGGGCGATGTCAGTTCAATCCAGGAATTTCTTGAGACCTCAGTGCTTTCGGTGGGCGATATCGCCCTTCTTTTCGGCATCATCTTCGTCATGCTGTGGCTGGACTTATCGTTGGGGCTCCTTACGCTTTCGGTCTTGCCAGTCCTCTTCATCGTCCGCATCTTGTGGCTGCCGAGCGCCCGCAATGCCTTCATGGCCGCGACTGAGACCAATTCGGCCACCAATGGCGCACTGGCCGAGGCCATTCACGGCGTGCGAGCCGTCCAATCCATGGATCGCCAGCAGGTCAACTTTCTCCTCTATGACGACAAGGCCCATGCCAATCTCAAGACGCAACTGACAGCTGCCAAATACGCCCAGGTCATGGTGCCGATTGTCGATACCCTCACGGGCCTTGCCATGGCCGCTATCGTCCTGGGCGGTTCAAAGGTCGTGAACGACCGCATTGCTGTGGGCGTGACGATAGCATTCTTGTTCTATATCCAGCGCTTCTTCGACCCGATCCGCTCGCTCACGCTGCAGTATTCTGTCATGCAACGCGCAATGGCCTCGGGTAAAAGACTGACAGAGGTGCTCGACCTGGACATCGAGATTCATGACAAGCCGGACGCCAAAGCGCTTTCGCCGCAGATGGACGGTTCGGTCGAATTCAGGAATGTCACTTTCGGCTACGATCCCAAACATCCGGTGCTGAAAAACATTTCCTTGAAGATCAGCCCCGGCGAGACGGTCGCCCTGGTTGGCCCAACCGGTTCGGGCAAATCGAGCGCCATGGCGCTCGTTCACCGCTTCTACGATGTCCAGCGCGGCCAAGTGCTGGTCGGCGGACACGATGTGCGCGATCTGACCCAGGAATCGCTCGGGCGGCAGGTCGCCATGGTTCTGCAGGAGCCGTTCCTCTTCACGGGCACGATCTTCGATAACATCCGCTACCATAGGACGGACGCGACGCGCGACGAGGTCATCAAAGCCGCCAAAGCCGTCGGCGCCCATAACTTCATTGTGAGCCTGGCCGGCGGCTACGACGCCCCTTTAGGCGAGCGCGGCGGCAATCTCTCGCTCGGTCAGCGCCAGCTCATCAGTTTCGCTCGCGCTCTCGTGGCCGATGCCAAGATCCTCGTCCTCGACGAGGCGACCGCCAACATCGACAGCTACACGGAAATGCTGATCCAGAAGGCTCTGACAAAGCTTCTTGAAGGCCGCACTGGCTTGGTGATTGCCCACCGTCTTGCCACGATCCGCAATGTCGACCACATCATCGTGCTGCAGAACGGAGAAGTGATCGAAACCGGCAACCACGATCAGCTGATGGCCATGGGCGGGCTGTACTTCAAACTCTACAACCTCAATCATGCCTCGTTCGACGACCTTCCCGAGGAGCAACTCGATGTCACCGCGCAAAGAGGAGGCCAGACTTGATGCCGCAGCCGGCTGTTCACGCGATTGCCAGGAACTGGTTCAGCACCCGGCGGGGCGACCGCGCGCCAGGGCGACGCGCCCTGGGTCGGACAAACGCCACGGCCACCTCTCTCACCAATCAAGAACGCCATGACTTGGATCATGAAGCTTTCGCCGCGGGACGAGCGGGAAGATTTGATCACTCGTCAAGGCCAGCCACGCTTTTCCCGGCGCCGTTGCACGGAGGAGGGGATGTTCATTGCCTCCCGGTATTTCATGACGGTGCGGCGAGCAAGGTCGATGCCGTTTTTCCTCAGCCGCACAGCAATGTCCTCATCGGAAAGCACGGCTTCTTCCGCGGCGATCATCGCCTTGATCTGATGGCGAACGGCTTCGGCGGAGTGGGCGCCGCCGCCTTCGCAAGAGCCGATCGCGACGGTGAAAAAATACTTCAGTTCGAATACGCCCCGCGGCGTGAGCATGTACTTGTTCGACGTCACCCGGCTGACAGTCGACTCATGCATGTTGATAGCGTCAGCGACGGTTCTGAGATTGAGGGGCCGCAGATGCGCCACGCCATGTCTCAAAAAGGCATCCTGCTGGCGCACGATCTCAGCGGCCACCTTAAGGATCGTCTTGGCGCGCTGGTCGAGGCTGCGGACAAGCCAATTCGCGTTCTCCATGCATTCGTTTAGGAACGCCTGATCCTTTGGGTTTTGGGCGGTGAGCCGCAAGACTTCGACGAAATAGCTTTGGTTGATCAGCACCTTGGGGAGCGTGTCAGGATCAAGTTCGACATTCCATCCACCTTCGTGCGACGGCAGCACCCAGACGTCAGGTACTATTGATTCCGTCCCCCCTGATTGGATTCGGTGGCCAGGCTTGGGATCGAGCGCACGCAGTTCGTGCAGCATGTCTACAAAGTCGTCTTCATCAACCCCGCAACGCCGCTGCAATGCCTTGAAGTCGCGTTCAGCAACCATCTCGAGATTGGCCACCAAAACTGCCATCGCTGGGTCGAACCGGTCTTGCTGACGCAACTGTATTTCAAGGCACTCGCCGAGAGTTCGCCCAAATAGCCCCGGCGGATCAAAACGCTGCAAGGCTGCCAGAACCCTTTCCACGACAGACAGGGGAACATTCAGGATCCCCGCCAGCCCCAAAAGGTCCACCTGAAGATACCCGGCGTCATCCAGATGACTGGCAAGCGCGCCGGCAATCATCCGCTCCTGTGGGTTGAACGCAGTGAGGGCGATCTGACGAGCGACATGTTCGTGCAGTGTTTCGGGATTGGCGACAAACCTTTCTGCGGTAAGGTCTTCCCCTGACCCGACAGCGGGTGTGTCGCGCGTTGACTTCTGTTGCCTGAGCCGCTCCGAAGGCTCGGCCCTGAGAGGCCCATCGACCAGGTTTTCGCGTTCGCCGCTGGGCACCTCTCCCAAAATCGGCGAGACATCACCATCAGCCTCACTGTCGTTTGTAGTCAGGTCCAAAAGGGGGTTCTTCTCGACTTCCTGCTCGACGAATTGGCGCAGTTCCGTATGCGCCAGTTGCAGTAAGCGAATCGACTCGATGAGTTGAGGTGTTAAAACCAGAGTTTGCTTCTGGCTCTGAAGCAGGCTTGCTGAGGGCTTCATGATTACCGCAACGCCCCTAGCCTGTACGCAACGGACCCTGTGAGACGTTGATGCCACTAGGCCATACCGCGGCCGTGGTTTTAACGCCCCTTAGGGTTTCAAGGATGTTCTGCGGCGACGAGACGCCATAGGGGTCGGTCTCGCAGTTGTCGGAGAAACCGTCCTCCTCGAACCATTGCTCCACTACACCATCGTTGATCAGCGCGGCGTAACGCCAGGAGCGCATGCCGAAGCCGACATTGTCCTTGGCCACCAACATACCCATCTTGCGCGTAAACTCGCCCGAGCCGTCCGGGATGAGCTGAACCTTCCGAAGCCCCAAGGCCTTGCCCCAAGCATTCATGACATAAGTGTCGTTGACCGAGACGCAGTAGATCGCCTCAACCCCCTCTTTCTCGAACTCATCATAGAGCTCTTCGAAATCAGGCACTTGGTAAGTCGAGCAAGTCGGCGTGAAGGCACCAGGCAGCGAGAACAGGATGACGCGCTTGCCCCTGAAACAGTCGTCCGACGTTTTGTCATCCCAGCGGAACGGATTTGGCCCGCCAATAGATTCGTCGCGAATACGCATGCGAAAGGTCGCGAAGGGAATCTTCTTGTTCACGGTCATCAAGTATTGCTCCTGTAGAGGGGAAACTGGCGAAATGCTTCTCTGTGGGCCGGACGCAACATCGACACTGGCCGGCATGGGGCAGGCGTCTTGCCGGGCCCGATCCTTGACGTCTGTACGGCGACGGTCAGGCTCCCGCTCTTTGGCACCCGACGACGTCGATCTGGGGGACTTGGGTTCTCTGGCACGCCTTCTACGGCCATGCCGTTGAAAGGGATATCGACGACGAATTGCTTGTCCTCGAGTAAAGTGCGCCGGATCGCTCACGTCAGCATGGCGGTCGAGGGCAAGACAGAGATCCTCATCGATGTCGACGATGTTTCGACCAGCATCCTCGCCGCGCTCGAGACGGATAGTCCCGCCGGCTCCAGGACGGCCGCAGACGTCCGCCAATATCTGAACGCACCGGAAATGTGTTGCCTCACCGTCAGCAACGGTGGTGGTGGGCAACGTAGCCGCCAAAGGCGGCCGCATATGCGTGTGCCCTGCATTCCAGCCACATCGACATTGCCCCTCGCTCTGCAACAAGTCTCATCTCCTCGGTCCGTGAAGCGTTCGCGGATCTCCACGCATGGATCGTGCCAAAGGAGAAATCGTTTCTAAAACAAGGTGGCGGTTCCAACATGCTTTGTCGCATGTCGGACATCGGACAATGCGAAGGGCGGTCGGATGGCTCGGGCAATTCCGCGTCCGCTGCGCAGAATCCTGTTCACCATTCCGGGGAGGGTGAAACGGACACTCACTGTCGGGTTGTCCAGTCCGGGACAGTAGTGTCTGCCCGCGTTCTAGCTACGCTCCCACCAAACTGACAAGAATGCTTTCCAGCTTCTCGTTACACAGCTGGCGGCGCAGTTGGCACGCCGTTTGAATCCCTCACCACGAGCGGTAGGGACGCAGGCTTTCAAGTCGCGGATGACGTCGCGATCGAGGGACGAAGCAAGGAAGCAAAATGTCAGGTCAGTCTCAGGAAGTCATCGGCAGGAAAACGGGCATCACCCGCCGAGTTCGAACGCCCTATCGGCCCGATCGGCTTCCACACGCATACGCGCCCGGCGCCGGCCAATGGCCTTCGCTCGATCCGACGGTCAGGTTCGACGAGCATGTCCTTGCCTGTGTCCTCTCAAGAGCGCTCGAGGAGATCGATGCCGGCGAGGCGACTGCGACACAGGCAACCGGCCTTTCGCGAGCCGATCTGCGTGATGTCCTGACGGACCGTTTCCCGGATGTCCCTATCAGTGCCTTCGCCCTGGAAGAGGCGACCGACGTCGAGCCAGAGATGGAGGAACAACTGATGCGCGACCTGCTATTGGCGCAGGCCCGGCCGCAAGACCCGGCGAGCGCCCGGTTTGCCAAAATCATCGCCCGGCGCGCCATGCGCGATGACCATCTTTGGCAGGATCTTGGCCTTTTCAACCGGGCCGAACTCAGCCGCTTGCTAGCTACGCATTTCCCGACACTGGCAGCCGGCAACACCAAGAACATGAAATGGAAAAAGTACCTTTACCGCATGCTCTGCGAGGCTGAAGGCTTTTCAATATGCACCGCGCCCAGTTGCCGCCAATGCAATGATTTCGAAAGCTGCTTTGGCTCCGAGGAAGACGAAAGCTGCCTTGCACGGATCAGGAACGACATCGGCCTGAATTAAAAGCCGCTTCCGTCAAAGGTACGAGCCGCCAGCGCTTCACCGGCTATGTTGCTGGGAGGAGGGAAGTTCATCGCTTCGCACTTTTTGTGACAGTGCGCTCGAGCCGGAGGCCTTACCCATGCAGCCCCAAGGAGGCGTCAGATGAGGAAAAATGAAGTTGCGAGCAGTCCGGTCCCAGATCATGTCCCGCCCGAACTGGTAAGGGACTTCAGCCTGTTCACGTCGCCTGGGATGCCACCTACGGCCAACGGGGATCCCCACGCGGCTGTGGCCTGCGTCCATGCCGGGCCGCCGATCTTTTACGCCCCCCACAACACGCGCGATGGCCGGGGTACCTGGGTCATCACGCGCGCCAGAGACCAGCGCAGAGTGCTGCAGGACACCGAAACCTTTTCCAGCCACCGCAGCATCTTCGCCTCCGCGCTCGGCGAAAACTGGCCGATGATCCCACTCGAACTCGACCCACCGGCTCATGGGATTTTTCGTTCACTACTCAACCCACTGTTTTCACCCCAGCGGGTAAGAGCGCTGGAACCAGCTGTCCGGGAGCGGGCGATCGCACTCATCGACAGGATCGCCGCCTCGGGCACAAGCTGCGATGTCATGAAGGACTTCGCCTTCCCTTTCGCGGTCAACATCTTTCTTCGCTTTCTCGGGCTATCCGACGACCGCCTCGACATATTTGTCGGCTGGGGGAAGGATCTCCTCCACGGCGAGGCCGTCAAAAGGTCGGCAGCGGCCCAGCGGATTGTCTCTTTCATCGACGAACTTGCAGCCCTGCGCCGCAAGGTACCCGTCGGTGATTTCATGACCTTCGTCGTGCAGGCTAAGGTCGAGGGCCGCCCGCTGACCGACAAGGAAGTCCGCGGCATCGGCGTGCTCGTGTTCGTCGCGGGTCTCGACACGGTCGCAGCAGCGATAGGCTTTGATTTGTCCTATCTTGCGCGCAATCCGAAAGACCAGGAATGGCTGCGGAGCAAACCCGAACGCATCGTGCTGGCAGCCGAAGAATTGCTGCGCGCCTTTCCGACCGTGCAGATGCTCCGCGTGGCAACCAAAGATATCGACTTCGAAGGCGCACCCATCCGCAAGGGGGACTACATTTCCTGTGCCACGATGATTGCCAATCGTGACCCGACGGAATTCGCATACCCCGACACGGTCGATCTGGCACGAGAGGAGAATTGCCACTCCGCCTTTGCCTATGGTCCCCACCGCTGCCTTGGCTCACACCTTGCCCGGCGCGAGATTGTCATTGGCCTGGAGGAGTGGCTGGCGCGCATCCCGGCGTTCCGGATCAAGGAAGGTACGGCGCCCATCACCCACGGCGGCCATGTGTTCGGGATCGAAAATCTGATCCTGGACTGGTGCTGACCACGCCCTCCTCGAGCTGGAGGCATAAATATGGAGCTAGTGCCATGCGCATCATCGTCGACAAGGATAAATGCCAGGGCCACGCGCGATGCTGGGCACAAGCACCGGACGTCTTCACGCTTCATGACCAGGGCTACATCCTGCCCGGTGACATCAAGGTGGCAGTGGGAGACGAACTGCTGGCGGCACGAGGCGCACGATCCTGCCCCGAACGTGCACTGGAAATCGATGGCACGGCCGCTGCTTGATCGGTGTCATCGGGCGTGTTGCGGCCTGGCTGCATCGAGCCGCACCCAAAACACGCAAACAGCCAGGCAACGTCCACCGTCTCGTCAAGCCCCGAACAACCGTTGTTGCGCACCTGAAGGCGCGAAAACGCCTCTTCCAATCTCAGAACTTGGGACAAGCAATGGACCATGCAAAAGTTATCGAACTGCTCGACCGGGAGGCCATCCGCGACTGCCTTTATCGGTACTGCCGCGGAATAGACCGCGCCGACGAGGCAGCACTGCGCAGCGCGTATTGGCCCGATGCGCATGACAATCATGGTGCCTATTGCGGCCCGGCCGAGGGCTTCATCCAGTTTGCGCTGGATATCTTCAAGACCCGACCGCGCTACGTCCATCAGGTCACGAACATCCTGATTGATTTCATCAGCCCGGCTAAGGCTGCGGTCGAGAGCTATTTCACCGCGCTGCAACGCGGACCCGACAAGGCCGGCGAGATACGCCAGGAGCTCCTCTGCGGCCGCTATTGCGATCTGTTTCAGAAGCGGGAAGGGGCGTGGCGGATTGCCGAACGGACGGTGGTCTACGACTGGCAGGAGGAGCAGATCCCGCCGGCGGGCTTCGAGCCAGAGCGGTTCGGGCCCCGGCAGCCGGTCGGAGCACCGCATCCAGTCGACCCGGTCTACGCGCTCGCCACGCGCCGCGGTGGAGGCGAAAGACTATGACTGTGCTGCAATGTCCCAGCCCCGCTTCCGGCGAAGGCCTGCCCGCTTGCCATGCTGCGGAGATGATCAGAGACCCGGAGCGGACTAGGCCCTCTTGGGACGGAATTGGGCCGTCACCGGAACGTGCTGCTGTGCCGAAACCGATCCTTCCGCCTGCTGGCGTCGCCGGGCCGAGATCCGTGGCTCTGATGGCGGAGAAGAACTCATGAACCGGCTGGCGGGACGCATCGTGATCATAACAGGCGCTGCAGGCGGGATCGGCCGTGTCCTGGCCGATACGCTTGCCGCGGATGGAGACGTCGTCGTTGCAGTAGACCTTCCCGGCAGGGGAGTGCTTGAAATGGCCCGCCGTCTCGGCCGCAGGCATCTCGGCCTCGAGTGCGATGTCTCGAAAGAAGACGACATCCTTGCGCTTTACCGCCGCGTCGAAGCCCAGTTCGCGCAGATCAGCGTCCTCGTCAACAACGCGGCTATTGGGCCCACCATGGATGCGACTGTGGAGACCAGTATCGAGTCCTTCCGACGCACCTTGGCGGTAAACCTGGTCGGGCCCTTCGTCATGGCCCGCGAAGCAGCGAGGCGGATGCAACCCGGCGCTGCCATCGTCAACATCGCCTCGATATCGGGCATGGTCAGCAATCCCAAGCGCAATGCGTATGGTGCATCGAAAGCGGGCCTGATCTCGTTCACGAAATCTTTGGCGTGCGAGTGGGCTTCGCGCGGCATTCGCGTGACGGCGGTGGCACCGGGGTATGTGCGCACGTCGATGACCGCGGCACTGGAAAGCGCGGGCAAAGCGGATCTGGCGGCGGTGCGCCGCCGCGTGCCGATGGGGCGCATGGGGCGTCCCGACGAGATCGCCCGGGCCGTACGATTTCTGGCCAGCCCGCAAGCGAGTTACGTCACCGGTTCGGTGCTGACGGTTGATGGTGGGTGGATGTCCTTCAACCAGCCGGGCGATGCACATCCGCCGGTGGATGGGACGCCAGGAGCCGAACTCTCCCGTCCAGCCGAGTACACCGGCGCGCGGACCGTGCTTGTCACGGGCGGGGCAAAGGGCATAGGCGCGGCCGTCGTTCGCCGCTTTGCCGCGAACGGCGACACCGTGGTGATTGCCGACAGAGATCGCACTGCCGCAACAGAACTCGCTCGATCGCTCGGCGGCACGCATGTGGCGAAAACCGTGAACGTGGCGGTGGAGAGCGAGGTGGTGGCGCTGTTCGATGAATTGAGGGGACGCTTTGGTCGCTTGGAAGTCCTCGTCAACAGTGCTGTTGTCGCTGACTTGTCGGCGATCGAACAAATGTCGGCACAGACCGAACACGTTCTTGATGTCACTCTTACCGGCGCCTTCACTTGCGCGCGTGAGGCGATCAAGATGATGCGCCCCGGAGGCATGATCCTCAATATCGGATCGATCAACACCTTTCTGCCCTTGGCACCGCGCCATGCCTATGGTGCAACCAAGGCGGGGTTGGAAATCGTGACACGGTGCATGGCGGCCGAACTTGGGCCGGGCGGCATTCGGACGGCCACCATCGCTCCTGGCTACATCCGCATGCCTGGCAGCAGCCTCGACCCGAAAGCGATCAGCCGGCGCATCCCGATAGGCAGGATGGGAGAGCCGGAGGAGGTCGCGGACGCAGTGCTCTTCCTCGCTTCGCCCGACGCTTCATACATCAACGGCTCAATCCTGTACGTGGACGGCGGCTGGACTTCGTTCGGCCATGCAGGATTCGCCAGCGAACGCGATCAGGAGTCAACCAAGGACGTGGAATGATGTCGACTGAGCCGGCGGGCTGCGGCTCGTGCACCAAAGCGCCACGGCGAGGCGGGTCCGCATCAGCTCCAACCTTCCGGGCGCGGCTGCGATCGCCGAACCGCAAGCGGCTTACCGCAATGTGGTGGAGTGAGCCACCACCAAGACAGGATGGACACCGCGGCCAAGCCCTCGACGCACATCTCAAGCCCCCGATCACCCATCTCCGTGAACAAGGAACCGCCATGGAATTCGCGACATTTATCCTGGCCGCTCAACGCGGCTATCATCAATCGTCCGGCAGTGTGATCCGCAACGCCATCGAACAGGCGGTGGTTTCGGAGCAGGCTCAATTCAAAACCGCCTGGTTCGCCGAGCACCACTTCAACAACTACAGCCTGGTTCCGTCGCCCTTGATGATGGTGGCACACTGCGCCGGCGTCACGAAGACCATACGGCTCGGCACCGGCGTCTGCGTTCTACCGCTCTATCAGCCACAGCGCCTGCTCTCCGAGATCGGCTTCGCAGACGTCGTTTCGAACGGGCGCCTCGAGCTTGGAGTCGGCTCGGGGTACCAGCAGTTCGAGTTCGATCGTTTCGGCGTCGATGTCGATGAGGCGCCGGCCGTATTTTCTGAATATTTGGATATTCTTCTCAAGGGCCTCAGGAAGAAGATCTTCGAGCACAATGGCCAGTATGAGAAGATACCCCCAACGGCGATCTCGGTACGCACCCTTCAGAAGCCGACCCCGCCGATCTGGATCGCCGCCGGGTCCCCGCGCAGCATGAGCCGGGCGTATCGTGAGGGACACAATCTTTTTGTCACAGCATTCCACAACAGCTTGGAGACTTTGAGCATGCTGCGCGAAAGCATCGAGAAGGCGGCCGCTTCCGAGGCTAAGAACGTCGCGCAGGCCAGGATATCGCTGCTGCGATGCTGCTATGCCAGCGACAACGCCGCGGAAATCAACAGCTATCTCGACAATGCCCGTTTCCAGCGCCGACTATCTGAAGCACTGCATCAGCGCCGCCAGCAGAGCCAGGACGGCTACCTGCTGCAGGAAACACCGACGCAGCAGGATCTGTCCTTCGAGACTATGCGCGAGAACTTGCCGATCGGCAGCGTCAATCGCGTAGTCGATCGCCTACTGGAAGAGATAGAGATCCTGAAACCGGACCAGGTCGCGATTCAGACCCAATTGGGAGATTTTGACCACAACACGATGCTGCGCCAGCTCGATCTCTGGGGGGACAAGATCATCCCGGCAGTCAACAAATCGCTTCGTCACACCGTGGTTTCAAAGTCGCAACCGCCTGAATTGAATTAGACTGCATTGGCGTCGCGCTGCTCGCCATGGGAGATCGTCACCGGACGCTTGTCGATGCTGCCCAGCATATGGCTTCAGGCTGCGGATGGACGGGACATCCTTTTCAAACAGCATCGCTCTTGTCCGACAAAGCGCGCCCGCTTTCACGGGCATTTGGAACGGGAAACCAGCTTCAACCTTCGGCGTGATGGCGCCCGTTCGACAGGCTGCCGTCAGCAATGACCTCTATCGAGGCCGTGGTGATCCGCCTGCGAGTCAAAGCTGGCAGGGTGACTTTGATCCGAATTGACGAGGAGTCAGAAAATGAAGAGGTCCTTCCTGCTGCCTGCCACCGCGACTGGCTTGCTCGCTCTGTTTATGACAGCGAAATCCTTTGCGTTCCAACTCAACGACCACTCAGCTCCGGCACCCACGCCACCCGCGGCGCCCAAGACATGCTCGGCATCAAGCGGAGACGACCA
Organism: Mesorhizobium sp. 128a; assembly: GCF_053848025.1. NCBI lineage: Bacteria > Pseudomonadati > Pseudomonadota > Alphaproteobacteria > Hyphomicrobiales > Phyllobacteriaceae > Mesorhizobium > Mesorhizobium sp. 128a. Next base: position 45,306 of record NZ_JBSPKY010000023.1, read on the forward strand.
AGATGCCACCCCCGATGCGACCGGTGATCTTGGGATCGGCGAAAGACTCCTCTGCTTCCTGCGGCTAGGGAAGTGCGCCGATCCTCGGTTCTGAGGGTTAGCGCTGTCCATAGGAATGAGACCTTGCCGCCGGCCATGCTGATGGCCGGGATCAGTCAGCATCTGCTCCGGTCTGCCTGATCCTGATGGCTGTTCCGTCAGGATATCGTCAGCAGCGGTGCGTAGGTTCGTCAACTCGACCCATCCACCCTGCGGCTCCAGGCCGGCGGGGTGGCTTCGGCCCGATGTGCCGTTCACAAATTTATCCACGGAGACAGAAATGAAGGGGACCATTCTGCTGGCAGCGACCATAATTGGCTTGCTGGCTTTGCTTGTGACAGCAAGATCGTTTGTGTCCGTGGTCGGTGCGTCGACTCCGGCAACAGTCACGGCACCAAGCGACGACCGCCAAGATGCCACCCCCGAGTCAACCGACGATCCTGATTTAATACCCGACTACGAGTTCTTCTGCTGGATCTTGCCGCGATGGATTTGCGGGGATTAATATCTGACGGCGAGAGCTTCGGCGGCCAAGTCAACGTCCACTCGGCTCCGGCGCCCACGCGCAAAGTGATGCGGTCCCAATGCAACCGATGATCTTGGGGCGGCGATCCTCCTGCTTGCTACTGCCAGGGAAGTGCACTGATGCTCGTTTTTGAGCGTGTCAGTGATCTCACCTGAGCGACGAGGACGTAATCAGGCCGGAATTGGCGATGGCGGCGCGAAGGGGTACCGCCCGGGATCCGTCAGCCTACGCCGATCCGCCTGGCCCGGAATGGCCGCGCCGTCAGAGTCGCCAGCAGCGGTCCGCAGGGTCGTCAAATTGACCCGCCCGCCACCCTGCGGCTCAGGGCCGGCAGGGGGTTCGACTCGATCTGCCATCCCCAAATTCGATGAACGGAGACAGAAATGAAGAGGATCATTCTTCCGGTGGCGACAGCGATTGGCTTGCTGGGCTTGTTTGTGGCAGCGAGATCATTTTTGTCCGTAGTCGATCAACCGGCGCAGGCCACGGCACCGAGCGACGATGACAACCATGACGCCACGACCGAAGCAGATGATCGTGCCGTAAAGGACAAACACGATTTCATCTGCCTGAACCTACCGCGATGGACTTTCTGAGGTCATATCGGAGAGCGAAATCGTCTGCGTCCGAAGTCACGACCTCGGCTTCAGCCGCGGCCGCGGCAGCAGGCGATGACAGCTTGGATGCCGACGCCTGTGCAGACGATGATCCTGCTGATGGAGGCCGACGGCAGCACCCAGGTCGGACACGGGCTCTCGCGCGCCGGTCACTGGCGGTTTTTGGTAGAGGCGGTCGTCTCTCTCAATGGCTGTGTGAACGGTGGCATCCACGTGGCCAGGGTCAAGGGTTTGTCGATTGCGCAGCTGTGGCTATGGGTCACTGTCGACATAACCAATCGACACCTGTGTACGCTTTGTCGGATCCGCGACATGGGCTTTTGAACAATATGAGCCATCTTGCATGAGGCTAAACAGCTGAAAACAGGTAGCAATTTTTTCTTCACGTCGGCCCAGGCAGGTTGGCACGAGTTTTGATCCGTTGTTGGGAGCGGCATGATCTGCCGGTCATTCGCGTATTGGCCCAATAGATGGAACGAAGGAAGGAAAGCTACATGTCGCGTTTGCGTCAGATCGCATTCTACGGAAAGGGGGGCATCGGGAAGTCTACCACCTCCCAAAACACGCTGGCTGCCCTGGTCGACCTCGGGCAGAGGATTCTCATCGTAGGCTGCGACCCTAAGGCCGACTCTACCCGTCTCATCCTTAACGCGAAGGCGCAAGACACTGTGCTCCACCTCGCCGCACAGGAAGGGTCCGTCGAAGATCTCGAACTCCAAGACGTGCTGAAGATCGGTTACAAGGACATCAAGTGTGTCGAATCCGGTGGACCTGAGCCGGGCGTCGGTTGCGCAGGCCGAGGCGTCATCACTTCCATCAATTTTCTTGAGGAGAACGGCGCCTACGAAGACGTGGACTACGTCTCGTACGACGTGCTTGGTGACGTTGTTTGCGGTGGCTTCGCAATGCCTATCCGCGAGAATAAGGCACAGGAAATTTACATCGTCATGTCCGGTGAGATGATGGCGCTCTATGCTGCCAACAACATCGCCAAGGGTATTTTGAAATATGCCCATTCGGGCGGCGTGCGTCTCGGCGGGCTGATCTGCAACGAGCGCCAGACCGACCGCGAACTCGATCTGGCTGAAGCTCTCTCGAAAAAGCTGAATTCCAAGCTCATCCACTTCGTGCCGCGCGACAACATCGTCCAGCACGCCGAACTGCGCAAGATGACCGTGATCCAATATGCGCCGGACTCCAAGCAGGCTGGGGAATACCGCGCGCTTGCCGAGAAAATCCACGCCAATGGCGGTCAAGGCACCGTCCCGACTCCCATCACCATGGAAGAGCTGGAAGACATGCTGCTCGATTTCGGCATCATGAAGACGGAGGAGCAGATGCTTGCCGAGCTTGCGGCAAAGGAAGCCGCACCTGCGGCCGCTCAATAGTCCCGCCCAGGGCGCCGGGCATCCCGGCGCCTTCACCGAACGGCGTCTACCAGGCGCCAGACGAAGAACCTCAAAAAGGGCAGCTTTATGAGCCTTGACTCCCAAAATGACGGCGCCTTGCACACCAAGCTCATTGAGGACGTGCTATCGCGATATCCAGACAAGACAGCAAAGCGGCGCAAGAAACACTTGGGCGTCGCTACCCGCAGCCAAGAGGTTGCCGGAGAGGCGGAGCCTCTCTCCGAATGCGACGTCAAATCGAACATCAAGTCCATTCCCGGTGTGATGACGATCCGGGGCTGTGCCTATGCCGGTTCCAAAGGTGTGGTATGGGGGCCGGTGAAGGACATGGTCCACATCTCGCATGGGCCCGTCGGGTGTGGCCAATATTCCTGGTCGCAGCGCCGCAACTACTATGTCGGCACCACGAGCATCGACAGCTTCGTGACGATGCAGTTCACCTCAGACTTTCAGGAAAAGGATATCGTCTTCGGCGGCGACAAGAAGCTGGAAAAGATCATCGACGAGATCGAAGAGCTTTTCCCGCTGAACAAGGGCATTAGCATCCAGTCGGAATGCCCCATCGGGTTGATCGGAGACGACATCGAGGCGGTCTCGCGCAAGAAGGCCAAGGAGCACGCAAAGACGATCGTGCCGGTGCGCTGCGAGGGATTCCGCGGGGTCTCGCAGTCGCTCGGCCACCACATCGCCAATGACGCAATCCGCGACTGGGTCTTTGAGAAGAAGGAAGTTGAATTCGAGGCAGGTCCTTACGATGTCAACGTCATCGGCGACTACAATATTGGCGGTGATGCCTGGGCGTCGCGCATCCTGCTCGAGGAGATGGGCCTGCGCGTGGTCGGCAACTGGTCGGGTGACGCTACGCTCGCCGAAATCGAGCGCGCGCCGAAAGCCAAGCTCAACCTCATACATTGCTATCGATCGATGAACTATATCTGCCGACACATGGAAGAAAAATACGGCATCCCCTGGATGGAGTACAATTTCTTCGGACCCTCCCAGATCGAATCCTCGATGCGCAACATCGCCAAGCATTTCGGGCCGGAGATCCAGGAGAAAACCGAGTACGTGATTGCCAAATACCGCCCGCTGGTGGACGCAGTCATCGACAAGTATTGGCCGCGCCTGGAGGGTAGGACGGTGATGCTCTACGTTGGTGGCCTGCGCCCCCGGCACGTGATCTCCGCCTACGAAGACCTTGGCATGGAGATCGTCGGCACAGGCTACGAATTCGGGCACAACGACGACTATCAGCGCACCGGTCATTACGTGCAAGAGGGCACGCTGATCTATGACGACGTGACCGGTTACGAACTGGAGAAGTTCATCGAGGGGATCCGTCCTGATCTCGTCGGCTCCGGCATCAAGGAAAAGTACCCGGTCCAGAAGATGGGAATACCATTCCGTCAAATGCACTCCTGGGATTATTCCGGCCCCTACCACGGATATGACGGCTTCGCCATCTTCGCCCGCGACATGGACTTGGCCATCAACAACCCGGTCTGGGACCTCTACGACGCGCCCTGGAAGAACAGACCCGCGCCATCGGCGGCCATCGCAGCCGAATGAGAACCTTGCTTCGCATCGCCTGCGAGGCCTCGAGCGCCTGCGGTCCTTGATCCGCAGGAGACCCGAACATCTTGACGCCCCTGTGCCGCCCGATGGCGCCGCCAGATCAAAAGAGGTACCCCATGCCGCAGTCGGCCGAAAAAGTTCTCGATCATGCTCCTCTGTTCCGTGAGACGGAATACAGAAAGATGCTGGCCGCAAAGAAGCTGAATTTCGAATGTCCGCATCCGGACCAGATCGTCACAGACCAACGCGAATTCACCAAAACCTGGGAATATCGGGACAAAAACCTCGCACGCGAAGCGCTGGTCGTGAATCCCGCCAAGGCCTGCCAGCCACTTGGCGCGGTGTTCGCCGCCGCGGGCTTCGAACGAACCATGTCGTTCGTCCACGGCAGCCAGGGATGCGTGGCCTACTACCGTTCGCACCTGTCACGCCACTTCAAGGAGCCGGCGTCGGCGGTCTCGTCCTCCATGACCGAAGACGCAGCGGTGTTTGGCGGTCTGAAGAACATGATCGACGGGCTCGCCAACACCTACAAGCTCTACGAGCCGAAAATGATCGCGGTCTCTACCACCTGCATGGCAGAGGTGATCGGCGACGATCTACATTCGTTCATCGAAAATGCCAGGCAGGAAGGCTCAGTCCCGCAGGACTTCGAAGTGCCTTACGCACACACCCCAGCCTTCGTCGGCAGCCATATCGATGGCTATGATGTTATGGTCAAGGGTGTATTGGAAAACTTCTGGAAGGGGAAGCAACGCTCCGAAGTCGCCAACACCCTAAACATCATCCCCGGTTTCGACGGCTTCTGCGTCGGCAACAATCGCGAGCTTAAGCGTCTGCTGGATCTGATGGGGGTGTCCTATACCTTCATCCAGGACGCCTCCGACCAGTATGACACGCCGTCGGACGGCGAATTTCGCATGTATGATGGCGGCACCAAGATCGAGGACGTGAAAGCGGCACTCAACGCCGAGGCAACGCTGTCGCTGCAACACTACAACACCCGCAAGACGCTGGAATATTGCCAGGAGGTCGGGCAGACAACGGCCTCCTTCCACTATCCCATCGGAGTCGAGGCGACCGACGAGCTCCTGATGAGGGTGTCGGAGATATCCGGCAAGGAAATCCCGGAGTCGATCCGCCTGGAGCGTGGTCGCCTGGTGGATGCGATGGCCGACAGCCAGTCGTGGCTGCACGGGAAGAAATACGCCATCTATGGTGACCCGGACTTCGTCCACGCTATGGCCCGCTTCGTCATGGAAACAGGCGGCGAGCCGACCCACTGCTTGGCCACCAATGGCACCAGTGCCTGGGAAACTGAGATGAAGAGGCTGCTCGCAGCCTCCTCCTTTGGCAAGGACGCCCAGGTCTGGGCGGGCAAGGACCTATGGGCGATGCGCTCTCTGCTCTTTACAGAACCGGTGGACCTGCTGATCGGCAATTCTTACGGCAAGTATCTGGAGCGCGACACGGGCACGCCACTGATCCGTCTGATGTTCCCGATCTTCGACCGTCATCATCACCACCGTTTCCCGCTCATAGGCTATCAGGGTGGACTGCGCGTGCTCACCACGATACTCGACAAGATCTTCGACAAGCTCGACCGAGAGACGATCGAAACGGGCGTGACGGACTATTCCTTCGACTTGACCCGCTAAAGCAGCGGCCAGCCATCGGGGCTGGCCGCTATTCCAGGATCGACTTAGGAGGCCGGCGCAATGTTCTTGCCCAATGCCAAACTGCGGGACGTCTTCAGCGAGCCCGCTTGCGAGAAGAACCAGGGCAAGGATGCCAAAACGCGCAAAGTGGGATGTTCCAAGCCGCTGACGCCGGGAGCTGCAGCCGGAGGCTGCGCCTTCGACGGTGCCAAGATTGCGTTGCAGCCCATCACCGACGTCGCGCATCTGATCCACGCGCCGCTCGCCTGCGAGGGCAACTCCTGGGACAATCGAGGCGCGACGTCATCCGGGTCGGCTCTGTGGCGCACAAGCTTCACGACCGATCTCACCGAACTCGACGTCGTGATGGGACAGGGCGAGCGCAAGCTTTTCAAGGCCATTCGCCAGATCAGCCAAGCTTATGCGCCGGCGGCGATCTTCGTCTATTCAACCTGCGTGACCGCGCTGATCGGCGATGACATCGATGCCGTCTGCAAGCATGCGGCTGCAAAGTTCGGCTTGCCCGTGGTGCCGATCAATGCGCCGGGCTTCGTCGGCTCTAAAAATCTCGGCAACAAACTCGCCGGCGAGGCGTTGCTCGACCACGTCATCGGTACCGTAGAGCCCGATGATGCCGGCCCTTGCGATATCAACATCATCGGCGAGTTCAATCTCTCTGGGGAGTTCTGGCAGGTAAAGCCACTCCTTGATCGACTCGGCATCCGCGTGCGCGCCTGCATTCCGGGCGATGCACGCTACCTCGATATCGCCTGCGCGCACCGCGCCCGAGCAGCGATGCTGGTCTGCTCGACCGCTCTCATCAATCTCGCCCGCAAGATGGAGGAGCGCTGGAATATCCCCTTTTTCGAGGGTTCCTTCTACGGCATCACCGCCACCTCGCAAGCACTTCGCAACATCTCTGATCTGCTCGTCAGGAAGGGGGCCGATCCGGCGCTCGTCGACCGCACCGAGGCGCTGATTGCACAGGAGGAGGCGCTAGCTTGGAAGAAGCTCGCCGCCTACCGCCCCAGGCTCGAAGGCAAGCGCGTGCTGCTCAATACCGGCGGTGTCAAGTCCTGGTCGCTCGTCGATGCGCTGATGGAGATCGGCATCGAGATCGTCGGAACCTCGGTCAAGAAATCGACCGTTGAAGACAAGCAGCGCATCAGACAGACGCTAAAGCAAGAGAACCAGATCTTCGAGTCCATAGCACCGCGCGAGCTTTACGCCATGCTCTCACAGGGCGAGGCCGACATCATGCTGTCGGGCGGGCGCACGCAATTCGTCGCGCTGAAGGCAAAGACACCCTGGCTCGACATCAACCAGGAGCGTCACCACCCCTATGCCGGTTACGACGGCATGGTTGAGCTCATACGCCAGATCGACCTCGCCATTCACAATCCAATCTGGTGCCAGGTGCGCGAGCCAGCACCTGCCGAGTGGGATGAACTGACCAGCATAACCAGCGCCAGCACGACGGGCCGCGCTCCTGAGAGATTCGCTGACACCACGGCCAAGGCCGTCGGCCAGGGTTGAGGAAACCGATGGCCAGCATTCTTCCCCAGACCAAATCGGCCGCGGTCAATCCGCTGAAGTCGTCACAGCCGCTGGGTGCCGCGTTCGCCTTTCTCGGAGTCGATGGTGCGGTTCCGCTGTTCCACGGCAGTCAAGGCTGCACCAGCTTCGCTTTGGTGCTCTTCGTGCGGCATTTCAAGGAAGCGGTGCCCCTGCAAACAACGGCGATGGACGAATTGGCGACAATCCTCGGCGGCGCCGAGCATCTCGAAGAGGCGATCCTTAACCTCAAGACCCGCACCAAGCCAAAGCTGATCGGGGTCTGCACCACCGCGCTGATAGAAACCCGTGGCGAAGATTTCGCAGCCCAGATTGCCAGCATCAAGCTCGAGCGCGCGCACGAACTTGCGGGTACGCAGATCATGCTGGCCAACACGCCGGATTTCGACGGCGCGATCGAAGAGGGCTGGGCCAAGGCCGTCACCGCGATGATCGAAGGCATCACACGACCTGGTGAGCAGGTGCGGGAGTCCAAGAAGATCGCGATCCTGCCCGGCTGGAACCTCACCGTGGCCGACATCGAGCACTTGCGTGAGGTGGTGGAAAGCTTCGGCCTCGAGCCGGTGATCCTGCCGGACGTCTCCGGCTCGCTCGATGGTACGGTGCCGGACCGCTGGATCCCCACCACCTATGGCGGCACCAGCGTCGAGGACATTCGCGAGCTTGGCACAGCGGCGCACTGCATTGCCATTGGCGAGCACATGCGCTGCTCGGCGGACGCGCTGCAGCGGCTGACGGGAGTGCCTTACATGCTGTTTCACTCCCTAACCGGATTGAAGGCCGTCGATCGGCTTGTCTCGCTTCTTTCGTCGATTTCGGGCGCGCCGGTGCCGGCCAAGATACGCCGACGTCGGGCTCAGTTGCAGGACGCCTTGCTCGACGGACATTTCCATTTCGCCGGCAAGAAAATTGCGATCGCGGCCGAACCAGACCAGCTCTACCAACTCGCGACTTTTTTCGCCGGTATGGGCGCCGAAATCGCGGCGGCGGTCACCACGGCCGATACGTCAAAGATTCTCGAGAAAATTCCAGCGCAATCCGTCCAGGTCGGCGATCTCGGAGATCTGGAAACCCTTGCTGCGGGCACTGACCTTCTTGTCACCCATTCCCACGGGCGCCAGGCGGCAGAGCGCCTCGGCATTCCGCTCATGCGGGTCGGCTTCCCCATCTTCGATCGCCTCGGCAGCCAGCACAAGCCCACAATCCTCTATCAGGGGACGCGCGACCTCATCTTCGAGATCGCCAACATCTTCCAGGCCAACCAGCATGCGCCGAGCCCTGACATCCTTGATCCATTCCGCAACCGAGAAATGCCAGATGACCTCGCTTCGTCGCCTCTCGCTCGTCACTGACGAGGTCCACGCACTGCCGCCGGAAAGGCAAGCCGGCGCATTACGCGTGGCGATCGCCACGCAAGACTTGAAGGACCTCAACGCCCATTTCGGATCGGCCAAGCGCTTTGCCGTCTACGACGTGACGCCCGCCGAGTGGAATTTCGTGGAAGCAGTGGCGTTCGATGATGTTTCCGACCAAAGCGGAACGCATCGAACCGAGGGCGATGACCGCATCGCCCCAAAAGTGTCGGCATTGAAAGGCTGCCATCTCCTGTTTTGTCTGGCGATCGGTGGGCCTTCCGCAGCCAGGCTCGTTGCAGCAAAAATCCATCCGATCAAAGTGCAGCACCCTGAATCCATCGCGAGCGTCCTGTCGCGAACCCAGGAGATGCTCAGGAAGGCTCCTCCGCCCTGGCTGCGCAAGGTGTTAGCGGACGCGGGCGTTCCCCGAAAAAAACCGTCCTTCGAGGACGACGAAGATTGAAACGAGGAGATGCGCTATGGCTGATGCGGCGGTCATGCCTGCTGTCAAAGAGGACGAGGCGGCGCTTGCCACGCCTTTCGTCAAGTGCCTCGTGCGGCTGGTTCGCGCGCAGGACTCTTACGGCTCATGGGAAGGCAAACCGGACCCAGAGCTGCTGGCCGACTTCATTGTCACCAAGGAAAAGCGTCGTGAAATCCCAATCATCGGCGATCCTGATCCGGACGTGCTGTGGAGACTCGATATTTATTACGCTGCTGTCGGGCTGGCGATCGAGGAGCGCGCCGGTCTCATGGCATCGCCCATGATGAAAATTAGCCATGAGGGCTTTGGGCGCGTGCTTCTCACGGCCGGGCGATTGGTGGTTTTGTCGAAGACGCTGCGCGATGTCCACCGGTTCGGCTTCGAGACGTTTCGAAAGCTTGCTGAGGCCGGTACGAAACTGGTCGATGATGCGATCTTTGCCATCGAAATCTATCCCGACGCGGCCCGGGCATGATGCAACGCTTTTCGAGGAAACAGATCATGTCAGAACCTTGAGGAGTGCAGAAGAACCTCGGGAAGCTGCCGGCACGCCGGAACTGGGAGGGAATTCAAGGGTGCTGCAGGTCGATCATCTGTGCCAACCCAAGCGAAGCCACGAACTGCCCGGCTACGCTCTCGACGAGCACGGCGGCAGAGGATGAAACGAATACGGTGCCACCGACCATTGTCCCACCTGCTGGGGGAGGTGCGGCTTCGAACGCGCGCACGTACAAGAATACTTGGAGAAGCAGTCATATGGCTTTTAAAACCGTGCTGTGTGTCACGGAAGTTGAACACTCCGATCAGGACGTCAGAACCGCCGCCGACCTGTGTGCCGAGGTTGGCGCACGTCTGTCCGTGTTGATCATCAAATTTGCCAGCCGTCGGCCGATCGGCGCAGGCGTCTGGCCTGAGCGCACACCAGACGTGGTCAGACTGGAAAGAAGAATTCGCGAAATCGATACCCTTTCACAGGATGTTGCCAGACTGCACAAACGGTCCAGGGAAATCCATACGCTGCTGAAAGCCATGTGGGCTCCCTGTGACGTGGACACGGATTATTGTGACAAGGCCAGTGTCGGTGACTTGGTGCGGCGGCGGGCCCTTTATGCAGACCTGACAGTCATCGGACCCTCGCTTCTCGATGACGACGATCTCGGACCGCTTGCTATTGATGGTAGCCTGTTTCAATCGGGAAAGCCGGTGCTTGTGGTGCCGCATGGCGCCAAGGCTTCTCTTAGGCCGCGGCGCATGGTGGTCGGCTGGGATTCGCGAGGCGAGACGTCGCGTGTCGTTCGAGAATCGTTGCATCTGCTATTGGGTGCAGAGGAAGTTCGTCTCACGCTGATGGATCCGGGGGCAACCGGTAACGGGGATGGCCCTGGGCCGGGAACTGACATCGCGGCCTACCTGGCCCGCCACGGTATTCGGGTGGCTATCGACCGGCTGCCGAGCGCCGTCCAGTCGCTGACCACAGTCCTCACGCAGCACGCCATCCACACATCCGCCGACATGGTCGTCATGGGCGCTTGCGGCCACCGCCGGCTGCGTGAGCGGATCTTCGGTGGTGTGACCAGATGGATAGCTGAGAAGCCGCCATTGCCGCTGTTTGTGGCGCGCTGAAGATCGAGGCTGTTGCCGCGCGAAGCAATCGGGCCTGGCCGAAACGGTTCGGCTGGAGGTCAGCCGAAGAGTCACCGCCAGCGAGCGCGCAGTGCAACCGGTTCGGAGGAAGGAAGTCATGTCGGACGTTGAGGAACTGCAAAGAAAAGTCCGTAAGCTCCAATCGCGCGCGGGAACCGCGAAGATGGACTTGCACGATCTTGCCGAGGACCTCCCGGTCGGCTGGCGCACGATAAAGACCGTCGCCGAGAAAACGTTCGACGTTTTTGCCGAGTTGGACGCCGCCAGGAGAGAACTCGCTGCCTTGGAGAAATCACGATGACCAGCCCGTTCGTCACCCGCGACGGCTCCAGATGGATGCCCGATTATCTGACCGGTATCGATGGCGGGACCTGCATCGGCTGTGGCCGCTGCTTCAAGGTCTGCTCGCGCGACGTGATGCATCTTTATGGCGTCGATGACGCGGGTGAAATCCTCGGCATTTGTGACGACGAGGACGACTTCGAAGGCGAGCTCAATCGCATGATCATGGTCGTCGATCATGCCGGCCGCTGCATCGGCTGCGGAGCCTGCGCCCGCGTCTGTCCGAAGAACTGCCAGACCCATCTTGCGGCCGACCACCCCGCAGCATGACTGACGGACAAGCCAGGAGTCGTCGGTGCCCCTCAGAATGTTTTGCCACGTCATGGCGTTGGTCCTGCCCACCAACGCTCTCATTGTATACCTCGTCTCGCATTCCATCCGAGCGGTAGTCGTCAAGACGCTGAGCTGTGCGCTGCTTCTCCAGGCAGGCTATTTCGCAAGCGTGCTCTTTCTGATCTGGCGGTCTGGGCGTCCTGGGAGAGCTGCACAAAAGGCCAAGCATTTCCATGGCGACCAGGAAGGTCGGCGCCAGTCGCCAACCTGTCGTGAGGACGAGGAATGAACCTTCGGATGTCGCAGCATCGGCGTGCGGGTTGCATCGTTTCGATGGCGAAGGAGGTGCTTGAAATTAAGACGGTTCTCGTTGGAACACGACTTTTGGAAGGACTTGGGGAGAGCAGTACAATTGTCGAGCGTTTCAGAGAAGCCGCTTTCAACGTAGAACCGACGAGTAAGAGAGAACTTTGACCGGTGTGTTGAAGCGGGGGCAAAATCGCGCCCGCCAAGGGACCATAAGATGCGAGCGATCAGCCCTTCTTGGTCGTCGTTTGGCCGGCAAAGCGGCCTTCGTATCCGCGCACCGGGGTGCCGAGAGTTTGCTCGAAAATGAGCTGGCAGATTTTCATCCCAGCCCTGAGCTTAACCGGAACCTTGTTGTGATTGACCATTTCAAGGCGGATATTGCCCGCAAATCCGGCGTGTATGGTTGGCGCCGCCAGGTGAATTCCAATACCCAGTCGGGCCAGGGAACTCTTTCCTTCCACCCTAGCGGCGATCCGCGACTGGAATTTCAGTTCCACATATTCGCGCGTCCAGGCTAGGATCATGTGGCGGGGCGGGAAATCAAACCCATGCTCGTCTTCGATGTCCAGAGGCGTGGTAATTTCTGCCATGACCTCTTCGTGATTGTATCCCTTCTGTGAGGGATCGATGCAAAGGCTGATACCCGCCTTTGGCTCCTTGAACAGGGTTAGACGCCGGTCAAGAGTTAGATCCAGACTGGTTGAGCTATAAAACGAAATGTCAGGGGCGGGATCGACAATGATGGCCTCGTTTTGCAAGGCGATTTGGATTTCTCTATCCGTTAGTATCATCCCGCCCCTCCATGTCTATTCCACCAAGGCCTGCGGCACCCATACTCTCCATGAGCCGTTTATTGTCTCGCGCGGAAGCTCAACAAGCAGGTCCGAATCACGGCTATTTATTGGATAACCAATTTCCAATTTATCATCCGTAAGAGAACGCTGATTCACAACCAAATGTTCGGCTCCCGAAGTTGTGTCCACAGAAACCACAACCTCGCTTGGGTGTGTCGCTGGCCCTATCTGCCTAACCCTAACCTTCATAATTGACCTCCTAGCTAGGCTGCATTTAATTTTTTGAACCCAATTTTTGAACCCAAGGTGATCTAGAGCGGCTGATTTGCCTATCCACTCACTTTGTTTTCAACACGTTTCCTTGCTCCAGCCTGACGATGGAACAAAGAGGGAACAAATTGCCGGGTTTTGACCGAGTGGTCGAATCACGTTTTGTTCCAATGTCGATAGCACCCGGTTAACAAACCGTTCCTGGGATTTGTCAAATGTACAGGCTCGATTGCGACGCTCTTCGGCATTGGCGATGCGCCGCAGTTTCAAGGCCCCGTCAAGGCTAGCTGTTTGGACCGCGGCATCGCCAACCGATGTGACATCGCGAACAGTTGCACGCGTTTTTACGCGAATCAGTTCAGAACACCGTTCGAAGACAACAGCACGATGTCTGTAGTCCAAGACGACCGGGGCAGAGATGTTCTGGCTCTTTCTGAATGTCTAATCGGGTGCAGGTCGCTCTTTGGCTCGGCCTGTGGCGAGACCATGGTCATCCATTGCGAACTCGCAAATCCGACGAGTATCCAGTCAAACCGCCCGGTTTGTCGTCCCGGTCGATCAGGATGCGCTCTGCCGCGCCGTCGAGATCCTCGTACTGACCGCTCTTTAGGGCCCAGAGGAATCCGAACAGACCAAGCCCTCCGAGACAAAGAGCAACCGGTATGAGGTACACCAGCGTCGCCACGACAGTTACACTGATGCCCGACTGCGTGAATGCATGCCTGCCAAAGCGGTCCTCGTCGACTGGTTCGGGGCAAAGCCCTGCAGGCGCAACGCATTTGTGATGACCAGCAGCGACGAGCCAGACATGGCGACCGCTGCGATCAAGGGCGTGACATGCCCCAGGATCGCGATCGGCACCGCTATCGCATTGTAGACGATCGCGATGGCGATATTCTGCCGGATCAGCCGACCGGCCTTTCGCGACACGTTGAGCGCGAGCGGGATCGCAAGGAGGCTTTCGCGCAGGAATACGAGATCCGCCACGCTGCGGGCGATGTCGGCAGCGGTGGCCGGTGCCATCGAGACATGCGCGCCGCCAAGTGCCGGTGTATCATTGAGCCCATCGCCGACCATCAGCACCTTTTGCCCTGCTCCCGTCAGGTCATTGATGCGCCTGACCTTTTCGGAAGGGAGCAAACCGTTGGCGAAGCGGCCGATCCCCAAACTGCCTGCTACTTCGCGGCAGGCGCTAGCAGTGTCCCCCGAAAGCATCTCCACTTCGACGGACCGACGTTTCAATTCCGCTACGGCCGCCTCGGCACCGGCGCGCATCGCATCCTCGAAGGCAAACGACGCGACAACAACCCCGTTCCTGGTCAAAACCGTTCCTTCGCCTCTTTCGCTGCCGTTTTGTGTCCTCCAGAGCGCCCATCCTTGTCGACCGAGACGCCAGGTGCTGCCACCGGCCACGGCCTCGATTCCGAAGCCAGGGTGCTCGCTGACGGCATCCAGCTTGGGTTGACCGATGAGATCGGCGAAACCGGCTATGGCCCTTGAGAACGGGTGGCGCGAGTGCGCGGCCATATCGGCTGCGATCGCCAGCATCGCCGGATCAATGGAGGAAGCGTTAACCAGCTGCGGTTGGCCGAGCGTAAGAGTTCCGGTCTTGTCGAACACCGCCGTGTCGATCGCCGCCAGGCGCTCCATGGCCGAACCGTCCTTGACCATGACACCGCTTTCGAACAGTCGCCGCGCCGCGACCACCTGCACGATCGGCACGGCGAGGCCGAGCGCACACGGGCATGTGATGATGAGAACGGCGATGGCGATCGTCATTGCCCGATGCCAGTCGCCGGTGGCCGCCATCCAACCCAGGAACGTCACGAAGGCCGTGAGATGGACCACCGGCGCATAGAGCGCCGAGACGCGATCGGCGATGCGGCGGTACTTGGCCCGTCCACCCTCGGCCGCCTCCATCAGCCGAATGATCTCCGCGAGGAACGAGTTTTTCGCGATGGCCGTGCTTTCTAGCGTTAGCGGGCCGGTGAGGTTGAGTATGCCGGCTTGAACGGTTTGCCCGGCGGATGCGCTTCGCGGCGTGCTCTCGCCGGAGACTAGGGAGCAATCGAGATCCGATGATCCGTCCAGGATCCTGCCGTCGACCGGAATCCTTTCGCCCGCAGCTACGAGCACATGCATGCCAGGAACGATGTCTTCAACCGAAAGATAGTCACGAGAGCCATCGCCGCGAACGACCATAGCGCCACGGGCCGCCAACCGCGAAAGACCCTTCACCGCGGTCCGCGCGCGTTCGCGCATGACATGGTCGAGCGTTCGGCCGATCAACAGGAAGAAGAGGAGCGACACCGAAGCGTCAAAGTAGGCATGCTCGCCATGGCTTATCGTTTCGTAGAGGCTCATCGCATAGGCGAGCGAGACGCCAACCGCGATCGGCACGTCCATGTTCATGCGGCCATGGCGCAATGCATTCCAAGCCGAGCGAAAGTAGATGGCGCCCGCGAACGCTAGCGCCGGGATGGCAATAAGGGCAGACACCCAGTGGAAGAGGTCACGCGTCGCGCCTTCCGCGCCGGACCAGACCGAGACCGAAAGCAACATGATGTTGCCTGCAGCAAAACCGGCGACCGCGACGGCGCGGATCAGTTCCGAAAGCGTTTCGTCCTTTTCGCCGCTGGCGGATTCGAACAGATGTACCTCGTATCCTAGGCTCCCTAGTGTGGCCACGAACGGGGGCACCTCGCCGTCACGCCATCGAATCGAGACCCGCTTCGTCGACAGGTTGACACGTGCGCTCTCGACCTGCCCGAGCTTCTCCAGCGCGGCCTCGATTGCCTGTATGCAAGCGCCGCAGTGAACTGCTGGTACTGAAAGGTCGGTTTGAACGATTCCATCGCCAAGCGAACGGCTCGCCAATCTGATTTCCTGGCTGGATGGCACGCTGGACGCGACACGGTCCAATTCCAGCGCCATTTCTGCGCCCGGTACGCAGCAGCTCATAGCAATTCTCCACGGGAAATCATGGTCCGGCGGACTTCGCGATAAGGTTGTGCGAGGCCGGCGTCGGCAGCGACTTCGACGATCCAAACGCCGTCCTTGGGCGTATGTTGCGCTGCGAATTCCTGGTCAGAACCGAGGGCCAGAACAATGGACTTGTCCTCGGCCTCATAGGCCGGATGACGGAACAGCACTTTAACACCGTGCAGGGGGACCGGCTTGCCGTTCGCATCGGTGAGGCTGTAGCGGACTTCACCCTGTGCGATTGTCAGCCTGCCTTTCCAACCCAGTGTAGCCTGGGCGCGGCCTTGCTGGGCCTTCTTGTTGAACTGTTGACTTGCCACGTAGCTGTTTTCGACGACAAGACCGGTCCAGCTCGTTCTGGCAAGCGTCGCCATGGTCAGGTTGACAGCAATGACGACGCCGAAAAATGCAAGCACGACGGCAAGCATGTACCGCCCCTTGAATTCGCGGGCCTGTCTTGTTCCTGCGCTCATTTGGCCTGCTCCGGTGCATTGAAGGTGGCGATGTAGACGTCCGATTCCAAGCTCGATTTGTCCTCGACCACGAAGCTGAAAGTCCTGCTCTGCCCGTCGACCTGGTCGGCTGGCTGGCGCACGAAAACCTTGAGCATTGTGAGCCGGTCCGGCTCAACTGGAACGGCGAATGAGCGGCCGGCTGGCAGGTCGACTCCGGCGATACTCATTTCCGCGCCGGCGAGCCCTTCCAGGGTGAGCACGACCGTCCTCGGCTGGGGGATCATGTTGAGCAATTTGACGGTGTAGCCGTTTCGGATCGAGCCGTCCGAAAGCGTTACAAATTGCGGATTGCGGTCGTGAAGGACACTCAACTCCAGCCGCTCACGCGTCAGCAGCGAACAGATGAGCACCAATCCGATCGCCGACCACGCCCCGAAATAGATGAAGGTGCGCAACCGGAAGACCTTGCTCAGATGGAAGTGCGCGACACCATCGACGAAGGTGATGCTCGAGTTCCTGATCAGCGCCGGGTTGATGGCACCGGTGCCGTCGGCGGTCGCCAACGCCAAGTTAGCGTTGTAATCCGCCAGCGTTGCATAGGAGATCAACCCGCGCGCGAGGCCGAGCTTGTCCATGACGCCATCGCAGGCATCGATGCAGAGCGCGCAGGTGATACACTCCATCTGCTGGCCGTCGCGGATATCGATACCCATCGGGCAGACCGCCATGCAGGAATTGCAGTCGACGCAATCGCCGACAGGCTGTCCGGAGGCCAAGGCTTTCTTGGTATGGCGGCAACGGGGTTCGCCACGCCAGTCGTTGTATGTCACCGTCAGCGAATTTTCGTCGAGCATGGCTGCCTGGATGCGTGGCCAGGGGCACATATAGGTGCAGACCTGCTCGCGCATCAGCCCACCAAACACGTATGTGGTTCCAGTCAGGATGGCGATGGTGATATAGGCGACGGGTGCCGCCGTGCCTGCGGCGACTTCGCCGAGCAGCTTCGGCGCATCGGCAAAGTAGAAGATCCAGGCCCCACCCGTGGCAACTGCGATCACCAGCCACACGGCATGTTTGATCGCACGCAGAAGCAATTTGCGCGCGCTCCAGGGACCGGCTTCAAGTCTTATGCGGGCATTGCGATCGCCTTCGATCGCGCGCTCAACGAAAAGGAACAGGTCGACCCAGACCGTCTGCGGACAAGTGTAACCGCACCAAGCCCGCCCGACCGTAGACGTGACCATGAAGAGGCCAATGCCGGCCATCATCAAAAGGCCCGCGACATAATAAAATTCCTGCGGCCAGATCTCGATGAAGAAGAGATAGAAGCGCCGGTTCGCGAGATCGAGCAGCACGGCTTGGCGCGGCGCGAAGGGGCCTCTATCCCATCGCAGCCATGGCGTCAGATAATAGATGGCGAGTGTGATGACCATGACCTGCCATTTGAACTGGCGGAAACGGCCCGACGCCCCCTTCGGGAAAATCTTCTTGCGCGCTGCATAAAGCGGTTGCCGAATCTTGGCGGAGTTCACATCCTCGGCTGCGCGCCGTTCGATCTGCCTTTGGTCCAGCACTACGCCTCCAGTCGAGCAGTCTGCAGCTTCCCGTCGAGCAACCTTTGCCGCAGGGGCGGCCGCTCCGCCTTGATGCAAGTCAATCCCGCGAGCCGAAGGACGAGGCCCGGCTACAGCCGGGCCTCGTCGCTTGACGGCGGTGGGTGGTGAATAGGCCGCTTCTCCTATTCCCCACCGCCAAGCGAATGGACATAGACCGCAAGGTCCGTGACTTTGGTCTCCCCCAGATGTGCCCCATGCTGGCGTCACAACCTGGGTCGGGGCCCGGCTACAGCCGGGCCCCGTCGCTTGACGGTGGTGGGGGGTGAATAGGCCGCTTCTCCTATTCCCCACCGCCAAGCGAATGCACATAAACCGCAAGCTCCTTCACTTTTGTCTCCTCCAGACGCGCCCCCCATGCTGGCATCACACCCTGCTTGGGTGCGCGGACCTGCACGGCGATTGCGCTTTCGCCCGAGCCATAAAGCCAGATCGCGTCGGTCAGGTCGGGAGCCCCAAGTTCCCGGTTTCCCTTTGCGTTTTCGCCATGACAGGCAGCGCAATTGTCCGCGAACACGTTGGCGCCGGACTGGATCAGGGTCCTGTCGCGCACCGGCCCTGAAAGACTAGCCACATACGCGCTGACCTGGCTGATCTGCTCGGGTTGAAGCACGTCTGCGAAGGCAGGCATTTCCGACTGGCGAGTATCGAGGTCAGGAGCAAAGCGGATGCCGTGGGTAATGGTCTGCTGGATCTCCTCGGCCTTGCCGCCCCACAGCCAGTCGTCGTCGTTGAGATTTGGAAAGCCCTTGGAGCCTTGTGCGCCCGAGCCATGGCACTGCACGCAATTGACCTTGAACGTCGCGCCGCCGGCTGCGACAGCGAATTCACGCAGCGCATCATCGGCGGCGATTTCGGATATGGTCTTCTGCTGAATGGCGGCGATATATTTGCCTTTGGCGGCTTCCGCTGCCGCCAGCTCGTTCTTGACGTCGTTGCGGCTGGAATAGCCCAGCACGCCCCTGGTCGCTGAAGACAGCATGGGCCATGCGGGGAAGGCAACAGTGTAGGCCAGCGCCCAGGCAATGGTAACGTAGAAGGTTATCACCCACCAGCGGGGTAACGGGTTGTTAAGCTCCCTGATGCCATCCCATTCGTGACCGGTCGTCGAGATGCCAGAGACTTCGTCGATATGCTCGCGGCTCATGATCAGTCATCCTTGAAAGGGATCTGGGCGGCTTGATCGGCCCGTGTTCTGCCACCGGGGCGCAGGGCAAAGGCAATGCAGCCGACGAAGAACAGCGCCATGGCAAGCAGGCCCCAGCTGTCGGCGAACTCCCGCATCAAATCATAGCCCATGCGTCCCTCCTTTAGCGGTAGCCAGCTGCATCGTCGTAGGTCTTGAAATCGACCAGCGTGCCGAGCATCTGCAGATACGCGACCAGCGCGTCCATCTCGGTGACCTGGGCTGGATCGCCGTCGAAATCACCGAGCTTGGCTTTGGGGTAACGCTCCGCGAGGGCCGTCGTATCCGCGGCCGGGTCTGCTTGTGCTTTCAGATCGGCGTTGGCATTGGCGATCATGTCTGGCGTGTAGGGAACGCCAACGCGAGCATTCGCCACGAGATGGGTTGAGAAGTCTTTCACGGCGATTTGTGCGTCCTTGAGGAACCCGTAGCTCGGCATGATCGATTCAGGCACGACCGAGCGCGGGTTTGTCAGGTGCTGTGTATGCCACTCGTTGGAATATCGGTCGCCGACACGCGCCAGATCCGGACCGGTGCGTTTTGAACCCCACTGAAAGGGATGATCGTACATCGACTCGGCCGCCAGGCTATAATGCCCATACCGTTCGACCTCATCCCGGAACGGCCTGATCATCTGGCTGTGGCAGAGGTAGCAGCCCTCGCGCACATAGATGTTGCGTCCGGCGAGCTCCAGCGGCGAATAGGGCCGCATGCCGTCGACCTTCTCGATCGTGTTGTCGAGATAGAAAAGCGGTGCAATCTCGACGATGCCGCCGATGGTCACCACCAGCAGCGATCCCACGAGGAGGAGCGTGGCGTTTCGCTCGATGAGGGCGTGTTTGGCCATCAAGCCCATGTCTGGTTCCTTATTCGGCAGGCTGGAAAGCGGACACGGAACCCGGCAATGGCTGTTCTTCGCGCTGGCGGCCAAGAATGGTCATCGTGATGTTCCAGGCCATGATCACCATGCCGGCGAGATACATCGCGCCGCCCGCGGCGCGCATGACGTAGTACGGATGCATCGCGGCCACGGTCTCGGCGAAGGAGTAGACGAGAAAGCCCTGATCGTCGTATTCGCGCCACATCAACCCCTGCATGACGCCGGAAACCCACATCGCCGCCGCGTAGACGACGATGCCGAGTGTCGCCAGCCAGAAATGCCAGGTAACGAACCGCAGCGAATAGAGACGTTCGCGGTTCCACAGTTTCGGCACCATGTAATAGAGCGCGCCGAACGAGATCATGCCGACCCAGCCGAGTGCACCCGAGTGAACGTGGCCGATCGTCCAGTCGGTGTAATGCGACAACGAATTGACCGTCCTGATGGCCATGACCGGGCCTTCGAAGGTCGACATGCCGTAGAAGGCGATCGCGGCAACCATCATGCGAATGATGGGGTCGGTGCGGATCTTGTCCCAAGCGCCTGACAAGGTCATCAGGCCGTTGATCATGCCGCCCCATGAGGGCATCCACAGCATGATCGAGAACGCCATGCCGAGCGTCTGCGCCCAATCGGGCAGGGCGGTGTAATGCAGGTGATGCGGACCGGCCCAGATGTAGAGGAAGATCAGCGCCCAGAAATGGATGATCGACAGCCGATAGGAATAGACCGGCCGGTTCGCCTGCTTGGGAACGAAATAATACATCATGCCTAGGAAGCCGGCGGTCAGGAAGAAGCCGACCGCATTATGCCCGTACCACCATTGCGTGAGCGCGTCCTGGACACCAGAAAATGCCGAATAGCTCTTAGATCCAAGCAACGACGCAGGCATCGTGAGATTGTTGATCACATGCAGCATCGCGATGGTGACGATGAAGGACAGGTAGAACCAGTTGGCGACGTAGATATGCGGTTCCCGGCGCTTCAGGATGGTGCCGAGGAAAAGGATCAGGTACGCGACCCAGACAATCGTAAGCAATATGTCGACATACCATTCCGGCTCGGCATATTCGCGGCTTTCGGTGACGCCCAGCAGATACCCGGTCGCGGCCATGACGATGAAAAGCTGATACCCCCAGAAGACGAGCCAGGCGAGATTGCCGCCGAACAGCCGGGCACGGCAGGTGCGTTGCACCACATAGAGCGAGGTGCAAATAAGCGCGTTGCCGCCGAAAGCGAAGACGACGCCGGATGTATGTAGGGGCCGCAATCGGCCGAAATTGAACCACGGTTGAATGTTGAGGTCTGGATAGGCAAGCTGCAGCGCAATGACCACGCCGACCAGCATGCCCACGACGCCCCAGAACACTGTGGCGATGGCTCCATAACGGATCGGCCCATCCATATAGGCCGATGGATCAATCGGAGCTGCCGGTTTGAATTCGATGTTGCGCAGCAGAATGGCCGTGAAACCGGCAAGGACAAAGAACAACACCCACATATGTTGCCGGAAAGGCCCGTCCACACCCAAGCCGGCGCCGACCAGGGCCGCGAATGCAAACAAGCTCAAAACGACGATCTCTGTGGCGAATTTCATGACATGTCCCTGACGCCGCATTTGATGCGGACGCGGGTCCGCTCCCCACTAATTCCTTAAACGGCGTGTTGGCGCCTTGATCTATGTCAAGGGCGACGATCGCCAGACGGACAATTCTGCGTCTTCAATTCACGGAGACGCCAGATGGCCAGCTGCAAATCTTCAATCGTCGTCAAATGCAAAGCCTGGCCGTTTGTCGAAGGCTGCCTTCACGGCAGCCGGCCGTGCGGGGATATCTGTCTCTTGCACGATCGCAAGTTGCGGATCTGCGACGAGCTGGAGGCGATAGCCGACAGATTGCCCTCGGTGGATCGGTTGAAGTGCCTGCTGATGGCAAACGAGTTGGTGCCGCTGCTGCGCATGAGCCATGCCCGTGAGGAAGAGCATCTCTTTCCTGCGTTTGCGAGGGGCGCAACTGATGGCAAGCGGATGGCTTCGCTACGTCGCTTGCGGGCCGAGCACATCGAGGACGAGTGCGCGGCACAGGATTTAACCGATACCCTGCTGACCATCGGGCATGGAGGTGGCGTCGCCAACCCTGAGGCCCTCGGTTTCATGTTGAGGGCCTTTTTTAGTGCGTCACGGCGACACATCGCATTCGAGCGCGAGCACGTCCTGCCACTGACCGCACAGCAGAATCGGACGAACCGACCGGAGACCTAAGCGTCAGAACACGCCCAAGTACCCGAACAGCGTTGCAGCCGGCTCAAGCTATCGACCACGACATGGCGATTGTTCTTGATCCGGATCACGCCGTCGGCACGAAGCTTTGTCAGCTGACGGCTGATGGTCTCGACAGTCAGGCCGAGAAAGTCGGCGATGTCGGCACGGGTGAGCGGCAGATCGAAAGTTGCCGATTCCTTGCTGGTGTCCGTCGCCGGGTCGATGTTCCTCGCGATCAAGAAGAGAAAACTCGCTACCTTCTCAACCGCTGTCTTACGGCCCAGAGTCACCATCCACTCGCGAGCCTCATCCAATTCCATCAGTGTCTGCTTCAGCAAGCGGTGTTCTAGAGCAGGTGCCTCCCTCATCATCCGCTCGATGGCCGCTTTCGGGAACGAGCACAGCGAGACTTCGGTTGCTGCCTCGGCGTTGATCTCGCTTTCCGACTTGAACGGCCGGCCCAGAAAATCGGGCGCAAATTGAAGCCCGACGATCTGCTGTCGTCCGTCCGCAAGACCCTTGGTCAACTTTACAACGCCCGAAAGCAGGTTCGAATAGGTTTCGATCGCTTCGGCGTCTCCGATCAGCTCGGTTCCGGGCGGAACGCTGTGTCTCGAGGAGGCCTTTGCCAAGTCGACCAACTGATTGGGCTCGAGCGCGCCGCACAGCCCGTGGCACCGCGCATCGCAGGATTGGCAAAGAACAGGAAGGACATCGCTTTGAACGTCTTGTCTGATGGTCATCACACGGCCCGTACGATAATCGTGGCGGCAAGATAGCATCGCTGCTGCCTGAGGTGTTGCGTCAGTTTGTCCTGCCTCGGCGCTCTTGATCGAAATCAAGGCGACCGCGGTTTGCACAGGGCAAGTTGCCCTCATGCATGAAACAGCAACCCACGGCACGCGTCCCGAACTGACCGCCATGCTGAGCGAGACCGTGCCGCGTTACACGAGCTACCCGACCGCGCCACATTTTCATTCTGGTGTCGATGCCGGTCTGCTTCGAGGCTGGATCAAGGCCCTCAAGAGCGACGACGAGTTGTCGCTCTATCTGCACGTTCCTTATTGTGACACGCTGTGCTGGTTTTGCGCCTGCCACACCAAGCACACCCGGCATTATGCGCCGGTGGCAACCTTCCTGCGCGCTTTGCATAGCGAGATCGAAACGGTCGGGCGTCTCATAAGCGGCAGGGGCCGCGTGCGTGCTGTCCATTTTGGCGGCGGCTCCCCGACCATCCTGAAACCGTATGACATGCTTGCTCTCGGAAAAGCGTTGCGGGATCGGTTTGATCTTTGCCCCGATGCCAGCATCAGCGTCGAGATCGAACCTCGCGACATCGACGAAGCCCGTCTGGATGCGCTCGCCGCGATCGGCATGACGAGAGCAAGTCTTGGCGTACAGGATTTCCATCCCAAGGTGCAGAAGGCCATCAATCGCGAGCAGAGTTTCCGGCTGACCAGGGGCGTGGTGGACGGCGTCCGCGCCCGCGGCGTGAGATCGGTTAATCTTGACCTGCTCTACGGACTGCCGCACCAGACCCTTGAAAGCGTCGCCGCGACGGTCGCGCACGCCCTGACGCTGGAGCCCGACAGGATTGCGCTGTTCGGCTATGCGCATGTGCCGTGGTTCAAGAAGCATCAAACGATGATTGACGAGGCCTGGCTGCCCGATCCCGCCGAACGGCTGGCGCAGTCGCAGCTTGTCGCCGGGATCATCGTGCGAGCCGGCTATGAGGCGATCGGGCTTGATCATTTTGCCAGGCCGGACGATTTGCTCGCCATCTCAGCGCGCACGGGCAGCCTACACCGTAATTTCCAAGGCTATAGCGAGGACAACTGCGAAACCCTGATCGGTCTTGGCCCATCCTCCATCAGCCGCTTCCGGCAAGGCTACGCCCAGAATACCGTTGTGACGGGCGAGTATGAGAAGGCTGTGATTGCCGGCCAATTGGCAACTGCACGCGGCATAGAATTCAGCATCGATGATTTGGCAAGAGGCTGGGTCATCGAGCGCCTGATGTGCGACTTCGCCTTCTCGGCGCTCGATTTGGTGGAGCGTTTCGGTAAGGTCGGCCAAAGGGTCCTCCGTCAGGCAAGCCTCGTCGCGAGCGGCGGCTCAGGCAGGCTGCTGCAAATTGACGGCAATAATTTTGTCGTGCCGCAGGAGAGCCGTCCTCTTGTCAGGACTGTGGCGGCGAAATTCGACAAATACCTTGAGACGGGAGCAGGCAGGTATTCCGCGGCCGTCTGAGTGGGTGCGGTGGGCGCGTCTGGGCCAGAGGTGCTCGCCATCTTGAACACCAATCATGGACTATGTTGCCAGAGCAAAACCTTGCGCACAACGCGGCAGTTTCGAAGTCGGGCAGAACGCAGGGAGGGCTATACGGTTCGGCCCACATCCAACCTTCTGCCCTGATGTGCGCGCGGCCGCCTGTCGGCTATGGCTTGTCTTGTGCAAAATCAAAGTCGAATTCGTCGCTCGAGGAGATCGGCAGCCACCCGGCCCCGAGCCTCCAAGATCGAAACTAGCGCCTCAGCACGGCAGAAATTCCGCGTCGGACAAATGGCAGATTTTGACCGAGCCGAAGGCCAACGTGCCTTGCGACCTGCGCCAGCGGGCGCTCGTCTGTGTAAAGCTTAACCAGCATGTTGGTGGCATGGTAAAGCGGCGCGGCGCTCAGCCTTAGCCGGGTTTCATATCGGCGAAGCAAGGTTGGATCGGCGATGTCGGTTCCTTTGCGCCAAGCCGCCAGAATTCCCTTGGCAAGCCGATGCTGACCGCCAAGGCCGATGTTGAAGCCATGCGCCGTGACCGGATGCATGCCGACGGCCGCATCCCCGATGAGCGCGGCGCGCGGCATCCAGAACCTGTCTGCCCAAGTCGTAACGAGTGAGTAGGCGTGGCGGCTGCTGGCCAGCGACATCTTACCCAACCGTCCGCCACAGCGCTGGGTCATCTCTGCGAGAAAAGCAGCATCGTTCATCAGGACAAGCCGGGAAGCCTCGTTTGCGGGAAGTGTCACAAGCAGTGATGACACGCCATTGGCAAGCGGCAGCATCGCGATCGTCTGCTTGTCATCAAACCATTCCGTCGCGATGCGGTGGTGGTGAAGCTCATGCCGCACACGGCAGATCAGCATGGAGCAGCCGAGCCGATTGATGTCGGCGGCGATGCCCAGCAGATCGCGAAGGACAGACAGGCGTGAATCCGCGGCCACGAGGAGCTGGCCGTGGAGCTGTCGACCATCTGAGAGGGTCACCGTCGCGCCACCGCCATTGATTTGGGCGGCGACGACGTTGCAGCCAGCGAACACACATGCATGCTCCCGCATGCCGACAACGCTGAAAAGGGCACTGCGAATCCGATGGTTGGGGACGAGAATCCCCAGTGGCTTCGCGCTTCCCACAGGCGCATCGAAGCTCAGCGCGAAAGGATTCGATCCGTTGAGCACCCGCGCACCAAGCAGGGGCGATTTCTCCGAAAAGGGAATGGCATCCCAAGCGCCGAGCTCTCGTAGAATCTTGACTGAAGCGTGAGTGAGTGCAATCTCGCGTCCGTCGAAGGCGGGCTGCGCCAGATCTGCCATCGACCGGCGTTCGATCAACGCGACCTTGAGGTCACTTGCGGCAAGCGACGCGGCAAACGCCAGTCCAACCGGGCCGGCCCCGACGACAATGATGTCAAAACTGGTCATCTTGCGCTAACGCCCCCGCAGCGCAGGCCAAGGCGACAACATGTGAAACCAGCAGAGTTGCCCGATAGTGTTTCGGATGACAAGGTTCGACATTTTGCCTCTCAAGAACAAGAAATTTCTGCGAAGTTGATCCAGGTCAATGCCGCCCCCCGCGCGTTCACACGATTCTTGCAAAAGGCGATATTAGGTAGGTGATACATGACCGACACCGTCTCGAAGCTTGTCCGGGAGTGCAACACAGCACGGGTCAAGGGCTTGGATTTTCCAACGATCTGGCAGACAACGCTGAAACAACATCCCTACGTCGCGGGCCAGCCGCTGCAAGATCAGAACGAAGCTGGCCCCGCGCTCATGATTCCATTGATCACCGGCCGTCATCTCATATTTGACGCTTCAGGCTTTCGGCTTGGCTAAAAGGCAGCGTGATAGCGATTGGCCGTCCGGTTCCACCAGGAACAGCCATGGCTTGCATGCTTGATGACCAGATTGCGAAGGAGCACAAGCCCATCACTGTCATGCAAAGTCCAATCACCAGAAAGGGTTCCGCCGCCATATCATTCTCCTTGAAGCCGGGTGACGAGAGCATGCCGTAAACGGACAAGCCTTGATCTGGGTCAAGCACCACCGAAAAGTTTACTCGAAAACGTATCTGAATCGGCCGATTTGCCAGCCGGCAACCCGACAGGCCGTCCGAGCGCCGCCTGCAAGCGCCGCGCCGGTTCACCTGTAGCCTCGTCCCCGTGACTTGTACCAAGCTCCGAAGCACGCTGCCTGCCGCCTCGCCGTTCTTGCGCGATTTGATGGAATGCTTTGCCGCCCGGTCGCGGCAGAGGGTCAAACATAGCGAGCCCAGCGGCTTAGTCGCAGACGATGAGGGGTGTTGAGCTGGTCGGCACGACAACGCACCAGCGGCCCTTGTCGGCATCGGCACCTCAGCCGGAAAGCCCTTCTCTCGCGCTATGGACCCGCGGCATTCGGTCCGATGTCCGACGATGTCAGACATGCGACGTCGCTGGATCGACCCCATCGTCTTGTTTCAGCACGACCTCTCGTTTGGAACGATGCATGCGTGGCTCTCCGCGAATGTCCCCGAGCGAGTCTGGACCTCTCATGCCCTTTCCGATCCTTGCGCTTGCCATTGCGTCCTTCTGCATCGGCACCACCGAATTCGTCATCATGGGCCTGCTGCCGGAGGTCGCCGCCGATCTCGACGTGACCATTCCTGCGGCAGGCCGGCTGGTCACCGGCTATGCGCTGGGCGTCGTCTTCGGCGCGCCAATCCTCGCCATGGCCACCGCGCATCTGCCGCGCAAGCCGGTGCTGGTCGGGCTGGCCGCGCTGTTCGTCGTCGGCAATTTCTTCTGCGCTGTCGCCCCCAACTACTGGCTGCTGATGGCCGCGCGCGTCTTCACCGCCTTCGGTCACGGCGCCTTCTTCGGCATCGGCTCGGTCGTTGCCGCCGGCCTGGTGCCGCGCAACAAGCGGGCGAGCGCCATCGCATTGATGTTCGCCGGCCTGACGCTGGCCAACATCCTTGGCGTGCCCGCCGGCACGGCGCTTGGCGAAGCCTTCGGCTGGCGCGCCACCTTCCTGGCCGTGGTCGGCATTGGGCTGATCTCGGTCGCGGCGATCGCCTGCCTGGTGCCGTCCGATGTCACCGAGCCGAGCGGCGGCGGCCTGCGCGGCGAGTTGCGCGTGCTCGGCAAATTGCAGGTGTGGCTGGCGATGCTGATTGCAGCCCTCGCCTCGGCCAGCCTGTTTGCCGTCTTCACCTACATCAAGCCTTACCTGACCGATGTGTCCGGCCTGTCCACCTCCGCGGTCACCTGGGTGCTGCTGCTGTTCGGCGCCGGCATGACCATCGGCAACATCATCGGCGGCAGGCTGGCCGACTGGAAGCCGATGCCGACAGTCATCGGCACGCTGCTGCTGTTGGCGCTGCTGTTCGTCGCCTTTTCCGCGTTCGGCGCCATCGCCACGGTGGCCGTGGGCATGGTCTTCTTGTGGGGCCTGCTCGTCTTCGTCGTGGTGCCGCCGCTTCAGATCCGCGTCGTGGAAGCCGCTTCCGAGGGGCCGAACCTCGCCGCCGCCCTAAACCAGGGCGCCTTCAACGCCGGCAATGCCAGCGGCGCCTGGATCGGCGGCGTGGCGCTCTCCTGGGGCGTTTCCTACGCCAACCTGCCGCTGGCCGGCGCGGTGCTCGCTTTGCTGGCGGCGAGCGTCGCGGTGCTGCTGCGGTCGCTCGATCGTCGGACTGTCCTGCAGACGCGGATGGCATAGGCACGTCTCGGCATCAGGAGCGGAGGGTCGGATCAGAAGGATAAGAGAGATTGGTCGCTGCGGCCGAAAGAGCGCGATGAAATGACCACGATCCACAAGGGATGGGGGTTCGAGGATTGAGAATAAAGCAACCGACCGGCTGCCGGCCCGGTCCGGCTCAAGCTTTCCTCGGAATTCTAGCAACAAAAAATCAGTGGCTGGTATGAGATCATGAGACGATGTGTTTTCCTCCTTGGGCTTTCCATGTGTGCCGTCGGGGCAGCTGTTTGGCTCGCTTCCGCGCCAAGCAGGCAATTGTCTAGTTCGGCTCCAGCCGCTACTGTAAAGCGGGGCTCGCTGGCGGACACCATAACTGCAATCGGGGTTCTCGAACCCTCACCGCTTGTGCAAATCGGTACGCGAGTCTCGGGCCAATTGACGGCGTTTCACGTCAGCTTGGGAGACAGCGTTCACGCAGGTGATGTTATTGCGGAAATGGATTTTTTCGAGCAGCAGAACCGATTGCGCGTGGCGAGGGCTTTGCTTTCCCAGAAGCAGGCAGCCCAACGCTCGAGGCAGTTCGAGCTCGACCGGGCCGAGCGTGCCCTGAGGCGCCAGCGCCAACTGTCTGCGAGCCAAATCATTTCGAGCGCTGCTCTCCAGGATGCCGAAGTCGCCGCCGGGATTGCCAGCGCCAAGCTCGATGAATCGACAGCGCAGGTCGAAGAAGCGGCTGCCGGGGTCGAAAAGGCCCAAAAGGATCTCGGCTATACACAGATCACAGCCCCGATAGACGGACGGGTGATCGCTCTCGAGGCCAAACGGGGACAGACGCAGCCGCGGGTGATTGCTGTCGTCGCGCAGACCGACGTGATGAGGGCGCGGGTGCAAGTTTCCGAAGCAGATGTCGAACGCGTCAAGGTCGGGCAGCCGGTGCAATTCACCACAGCCGGAGACAGAAAGACGAACCGAGCTAGCCTGGTGATGGAAGTGGAGCCGGCCCCATCCACTCTTCTGACGAACCAGGGACCTCCTGGCGGCGGCTGCCCGGGGGAGCCGCAGGCCGTCTGTTACAATGTGTTTTTTGAGGCACCCAACAAGGACGGGAAGCTTCTGCCGATGATGACCGCTGAGGTGACGATTACGGTGAGCGTGGTTGATAACGTGTTGCTTGCCCCGAGGGGTGCGCTCGTCGGCCCTGATCCGCAGGGCGTGTACAGCGCGAGCGTCGAGATAGGGGGCGGCGCGACCGAGCCACGCCCCGTGCGTGTGGGGCTGGTGAACCAAATGGACGCAGAGATCGTTGCAGGCCTCGCGGAGGGCGAAAAGATCGTCCTGCGAAAGGACAGCGGCATCACCGACACGGACTGACCGCTCCATCGCAACGTCGAAAGACAAGCGCAGCGCTGGCGGGGCGCGGACCCGTAGTGGCACCTGAGCTCGCGCGCGCCTGTGCCACATCTCTGATGGACTTCTCGAGCCAGCTACCGCCTGCTGAGGCAGCCAAGTGCGGACACAAGGGTGGGTGTGCCTTGTGTCGGCCCCGACATTTTCACCGCTTGACCGAACGTCCAACCCCGATGCGGCGGCGAGGAAGGGCTGGCTCCCAAACCCGACTGTAACCCGATACGTGTCGTGCATTTCGCCGAAATCTGCTCAACGACAGCAGCGTGCGATCGAGGCTTGGCGTCGCCCCGCCTCCAGAAAAAGGGTCTGCTAGCCGCAATCATGCCTCGAGTCGGGCGTCCCCAGAGTTACCATCCCCTGTCGGCTCCAGCTCGGCCGTAATGCGAGAGTTTACCGGGCGCCCCCCCGCGGAGCGGTATTCCCGCCTTGCTGCCATTGGGGAAGCTCGCAACAACCTTGAGTTCGCCGCCGAGGCTCCGGACAGCACAGCCAGCAGATAATTCTACAGGTAGCTCATCGCGACGGCCGGTAAACGTTTGTTGAGCGGCTTGAGGCAGAGGAATGAGAGAATGACCAAGTTCAAGAAGTCATCCCAACGCTCGCGAGTATCAATCGCTTACCAATCGCCTCGCCAAGGCCGAAAGGGGTGCTGCTGGCATCATTCATCGTGTCCATCTCGCCGGACTACGAAAGGCCAAGGATACCACACAGGCCCGGCTTGCCGAAGATCCGGAATGAAGCCGGCCGAGATTTCGTGCGTTGAGCATCATCCCGAAACGGTTCAGATAAGGACCATGGAACGCGCCCCTTCCTTGTTGCCACCAAGGAGGATACGACGCTTCGTTCCGATCAAATGCACAGGCGAACCGCCTGCTTGGGATCTCTCGCCCGCAGCTCTGCGATATGCTCGGCGAGAGATCGAAGCGGGCTAAAATTGAGAAGCTCTCATGCAGGATTGTGTGTTGCGTTTTGCGACAGAACCCTGTCGCTAAGAGTATGCGATTCAGGTGCTTCATATGATGCCAGGCTACCAAGAGCGAGAAGCCTCCGTTCGGCTGCCGCCCTCTGACGTTAGCTTCGTGTCCGGGGTGAGTGGGTCTTCGGGAATAGGCATCGAAGCGGGAGCGCTGTCCAGAACGTGCCTTCCGATATACGCCAATTCTCGCACATGGCGTGGGAGGGAGCGGCACTCGCTCAATCGAAGGTAGCCTAGCCATGTCATACGCCGTCAAGGAGGTTTTCTACACGCTACAAGGTGAGGGGCGTAATGCGGGGCGGGCCGCCGTATTTTGTCGCTTCGCTGGATGCAACCTTTGGTCGGGCCGTGAAGCCGACCGCGCAACGGCAATCTGCAGATTCTGCGATACCGATTTCGTTGGCACGAAGGGCTCTGCGGGCGGACGCTTTGCGACCGCACAGGGGCTTGCATCCGCCGTTGAATGGGCCTGGCGCGGGTCTGGGGGAAGGGAGCGCCTTGTCGTTCTTACCGGAGGGGAACCCCTTCTGCAGGTTGATGAAGAGCTGATCGAGGCACTGCACGCCGCACGTTTTGAAATTGCTGTGGAGACCAACGGCACCATCCATCCGCCGGCTGGCATCGACTGGCTGTGTGTCAGTCCGAAAGCCGGTGCTCCACTGGTGGTTAGGGCCGGGGACGAACTCAAGCTTATTTATCCTCAGCTGAATGCCGAGCCAGAGTGCTTCGAAGGCCTGGCATTCGACCACCTGTTGCTCCAACCTATGGATGGACCTGAACGCGAGGCGAATACCGCGGCCGCGGTCGCCTATTGCCTTGCTAATCCACGCTGGCGGCTCAGCCTTCAAACCCACAAGCTCTTGGGAATTCCATGAAAATCACGCAAGCTTTCACCTTTGAGGCAGCTCACCGCCTTCCCCGGGTACCCGAATCCCATCGCTGCCATCGAATGCATGGCCACTCATACCGTGTGGATCTTCGTCTCGCAGGCTCAGTTGATCCGGACACGGGTTTTGTCGTGGACTTCTTCGATGTCGAGGCCGCTTTCGCCCCCTTTTTGCAGCGCCTTGACCATCACTGCCTAAATGAGATCGAGGGTCTAACAAATCCGACCGCCGAAAATATCGCGATCTGGATCTGGGACCGTATCAAACCCATCCTGCCGCAAATTGCGTCGGTAATAGTTTGGGAAACGCCGCAATGCTGGGCCGAATATGAAGGGTGAGACGATGCAACAAGATTTCGAGACTGCGCTCGTTCTCTTCTCCGGCGGCCAGGATTCAACCACCTGTTTGGCTTGGGCGCTCGAGACATTCGCGCGCGTCGAGACGATCGGCTTTGATTACAGGCAGCGTCATCGGGTCGAATTAGACGTCCGGCCGCGCGTGCTCGATCAATTGCGGAGGGACTTTGCGGGTTGGAGTGCTCGACTGGGCGAGGATCACCTCGTCGATATAGCGGTGCTTGGAGATCTGAGCGAAACTGCGCTCACCCACAGTGTCGAAATCGCGATGCAGGAGAATGGACTCCCGAATACCTTCGTGCCTGGCCGCAACCTCCTCTTCTTGACGTTCGCGGCTGCTGTCGCTTATCGCAGAGGCGTGAGGCATTTGGTAGCTGGCGTCTGTGAGACGGATTACTCGGGCTACCCCGATTCCCGAGACGACACGATCAAAGCGATGCAACTCGCTCTGAACCTTGGGATGGAGAAGCGGTTTGTCATCCATACTCCATTGATGTGGATCGATAAGGCGCAGACTTGGGCGCTGGCGGAGCGGCTAGGAAACGAGGCGCTGGTCAAGCTCATCTGTGAGGAAACCCACACCTGCTACAATGGCGACCGCGAGCACCCTCACGCCTGGGGCTTCGGGTGCGGAACCTGTCCAGCATGCGAACTACGCGCCCAAGGTTGGGAACGCTTCCTCTCCTCCAGGTCGAACCCGAACCCGCGCCCATAAGACAATTTGGCGTCGGCGCGTTGAGGGACCTTTCCTTCTCGTGCCACGTGCGGGAACAAAAACTCAATACTGGGCTTTGGGGGCCGTTGTCCCGGTCTATTATTTTCATTGTGGGGCCTGCAATTTGGCAAAGGCCCATACTTTTAGCGCCGACTCGCTCCTCTTTAGCTAAGCTCTTCTGTGGTCTGGTCGGTCCGGCAATTTCAAACCGACTTCGGTAGTTGGGCGAGGGAAATGTCGTGGCAGGTTTGGCTCGCATACACTGGCACAGTACAGCAGGAGCATGAAAGCACACTGAGCACGATGTGCGAAGTGCAACGAAATGTTGGACATCCGACGTAGAGGGTCCGGTGGACCCCGTTGTAATTAAAGCGTTTCTCCTTGGCACGACTGATGCAGTGTGATCCGCAACACGTCACCGACGACAGTGAGATCGCAGGAAGAAAGTCGAATGGGTGCAATGACTCTCTCTTAGCGTGATCCACAGTTTGAATCGATCCTAAGCATCGGAGCCAGGATCTCGGCACCGTCCATATTCGGCGGGATCAGACCATGGCCCGGGTGATGGGGCAGCAGCCTGCGCAGGGCCCGTGCCGGAGCCTCGGAATAGAACTGGAGACGCCATGACGGGACAGAGCGAACCATTCGAGAAAGAAAAACAAACGCCGGCAATCGGGCCCCAGCGTTTGAAGCCTGAGTGGCCTGGTCGAGAGAGTGAACAACATTCACGCGAGTTCGGCGCTGAGATGATGCTCAGCCAGTGCTTTTCTCCTTGGAATTCTTGTGCGTGGCGTCGGGGCGCGATTTGGGGACCGTCGCGGAACCAAGCAGGCTCGCGACCTTGAACTGCAATCCGACCTCGGGAGGATGATTTGTTCCGCCGGACCGATCGCCTCTGTCGGGCAGAGATCGGGAAGCTCCCCTCGGCGAACTCTCGGCGGATATTCCTGCCATCGCTTTGACGTGAGAGAATTCTTTACCCCAGCCAGGATATCGTCGAACTAGTTGCTCATAGGACAGACGGGACAGCTATGTTATTTGAGAATCTAAAGGTGCACCGCGTTGCGGTTCACGAGGTTTTTCGTCGCAACGACGACAGATCTATTCAGCCACCGACGTATTCCAATAATCTGGAAGTCCTGAGCGCTGAGGCTATGGGCGCCTTTCGCCTTCGCATGACCGATGCACTGTCGGGTCACACCCAAAGCCTGCAGATGCGGATTGTGAAGTTTGGTGCCGGCAGCTTCTTGGAATGTGCAGAAGGACTCGTCGGTTCCGACGACGCAGCGTTCCTATTGGGCTCCAAGGAAATCGCGACCAAACTTGCTGAGTCACAGCTGGCCCGGCGTATACCGGGCGGCATGGTCATTGTGTTCAACGGGACGGTGGGTGCAGCGTCGGTTCCGTTTATTGGCGTGATTAAGGCGGAAATCCAACAAGGCTTCCGGCGCTCTATTGCGGGCGCAATTGCCATAATCGAATTCCTGAACAATATCTTCCTCACCCCTGCAACACGTCTTTATAAGATTGGCGTGATGGCGTTTGATGACACGACAAAACCGAAGCCCGAGGGCCGGCGCGCCTTCATTTTCGATAGCAACATCTCCGCCGGCAATCGAGAAGCCGCAGCAACGTATTTTTACGATGGCTTTCTTGGTTGCGCGTTGCCCAGCGACGGTCCCTACGAGACCATGAGGTTCTTCGATCTGACAAAGGAGTTCATTCGTGGCTCAGACCTGCAGCCCGAGAAGAAGCGTGATATGGTCGATAGCCTCTATGTGTTCGTTCGGGACGAACAAGATCCGACGTTCACCATTGACCAGTTTGGCAGTAGATTTCTACCGGCAGAACTCCAAGACCCATATGCCGATTTCATGACCACCAGGAAGTTCACGCCGAATGCAGTCGTGAGAGACACGTCGCAGATGGGCACTCGACTTCGCAGGCGTCGGCTAAAATTTGGCGGTGACATTGAGCTCTCCGCTTCACCCGAGGCACTGAAGACCAAGGTGCATATCGAGGCAATTCCGGCTGACGGGGTCCTCGGCGATAGCAGTAGCTGGACGCGCGTTATCATCCATGAGCGCCTAACGGGCGAGCAATGACGGACCGCGAAACCAGGCTACTCGAGCGGTGGCGCGCCGAGCGCCCGATGTATGCTGCTTGGGGAAACTTTGTTTCGGCGACGTTGACTGATGCCATCGCCGAGGAAATTCAACCAACTGCTGTCGAGCTTTTCCTCCGTATCCCGATCAAGCCACGGACAAAGGACGAGTCGTCGCTCTTGACCAAGGCTTTCAGGCGGGGAAAACCCTATGCGGATCCCTACAACGATATCGAAGATAAGGTCGGTTTGCGTGTCGTCGTCTTGGTCTCGTCCGACATCAAGCTTGTCGAGCGGGTAATCAAGACGTGCCCGAATTGGACGGCTGTCCTCGCGCGGGACTACGAAGAGGAGCGAAGGCAGCGGCCGTACGAATTCGACTACCAGTCAGTTCACTACATAGTTCGGTCGAAGGACGAGTTGACATTTGATGATGTGATCGTCGAGGCCGGTATACCCTGCGAAATTCAGGTCCGCACGTTACTCCAGCACGCCTACAGCGAACTAACTCACGACACGATATACAAGCCTAGCGTCCAGGCCTCACCTGAAGTGAAGCGGTCGGCCGCTAAGAGCATGGCCTTGATGGAGGCCACGGACGACTACTTCATGAGGGTAAGGGAATGGTTGGACGCGGCACTGGCTCCAAGTCGCCAGGTCTCAGCAGCTGTCGACCGCTTGTACCGCTCCTTTACGGGGTTGGAGCCTCAGCCGTCGCCGCTCGGTACGTTGCTGATTGATCACTTTGGACAGTGGGCGAAGGAGGGCTTCGAGGCAAACCTAAAGCAGTTCCTTGATGACAAAGCCTTTCTGGCGGACCGTATTAGAGAACGCGCGCCAGAAGATATACTATTCCGTCAGCCTGCTATACTTTTGGTCTATTTTGCCATCAAAGTTGCGCCTCGCGCTGCGCCTGAAAATGGCCCGCTTACTGACCAAGAGCTCGCCCCAATATACAGTGATCTCGGCTTGGCTCGGGCCGTAGCGCAGGGGTAGTCGCCTTTCGACGGCGCCCGCGATGTTCGCTATCCTCAATCGATGTAGGGTCGCGTGGCCCATGTCACCTCGGCGTGGCCGGCCAGTTCATATCGTCTGCTCCACTTACGACAGCGCGGCGAAAGATCTGGACACGGTCGTTATTCGAGGTGATGAGCCGCCGCCCCTTGGCGTCTCCCACCGGACCGGATTCGCCAGTTCCGATGCGAGTTGCTCGAGCCGCGCTCGAACCAGCAAAGCCTCCAGCCGGCGAGCTGCACCTCAGTTCGTCTGATGCCTGCCTCCAGAGGGGTGCTGGAACGATCTGGCATACTGACTCAGCGGTTCGAGGTTGATGCACTCGCAGTCCCACTGCGGGACAACCGTTCAGCGGCACGCGCGACAGCATCTCGCAGTCACCTCGGCGTCCGACCCAGGTGCCGCCGCAGTCCAATCTGCGGGACGAACTGTTCGCAACGCACGCTCTACCTCGCCCTCTGAGGCGCAGCCAAGATCCAGAGGAACGATAGCAAAGCCGCAGACTTGGTCGCGCGTCACGTCAGGTGTCTGGAAGGCGTTCGGGCCGTCGCGGTAGACCCGGCATCCGATGGCCATCGGACGAGGTCATTTCGGCCGAGTTTCTCGTGATTACGCAATGGTCCCATAAGAAAATCGAAATGGCCGTAATGACTCTCTCCCCAGCGTGATCCGCAAGTTGAACCGGGGCCCATCGGAGCCAGGATCTCGGCATCACCATACGATCGGGCCATCGCCATGCGAAATGCAGCAGCAGCTTACGGAAGGGCCGGAGCCCGAGACTCGGAATAGACAACTGGAGAACATCATGGACCACAGCGACCGATTCGAGGAAGAAGCATGAATGAACGCTGAAGTTTCAGCAGCCCCATCTTCGTGAGGCGTGCCATGGCTATCGTACGAGATATTGCCGGCCTTGCGGACGCAAATCGATCCGGCCGCGTTGCGGGGAAAGCCCGTCCTCCTGACCGCGACCGGCGGCGGCGAGCAACACGCCTTGCGCCACCGCGACCTCCTGCGCGACGAAGGCGAAATGTCGATGATCAACCCTCGCTTTCATGCCTGGCGCGAGCGTCAAATCCAGCGATGTAATGACGAATTGGGCGGATCGGCTCCGTCGGTCTCGCACCCCATCTTGGCTTTCGAGCTGAGCGAAGGCTGCACCGTCGGTTGCTGGTTCTGTGGCGTCTCGGCCGAGCGCTTCAAAGGCTATTACGACTATAACAAAGGCATGCAGAACTTTGGCGTGGGGTGGTTGGTGTCGCGAGCGAGATGTTTGGTTCGGCAGCCCGCACCGGTTTCTGTTACTGGGCCACAGATCCGATCGACAATCCACACTACGATCACTTTC
This sequence comes from Mesorhizobium sp. 128a, assembly GCF_053848025.1. Taxonomy (NCBI): domain Bacteria; kingdom Pseudomonadati; phylum Pseudomonadota; class Alphaproteobacteria; order Hyphomicrobiales; family Phyllobacteriaceae; genus Mesorhizobium; species Mesorhizobium sp. 128a. The sequence continues at coordinate 82,312 of NZ_JBSPKY010000023.1, forward strand.
TGTTCGACTACTATCCGCTCACGGGCGCATTACCCCAAACAACGACGACCGCCCCGCGCTCAAGGACGAGGCACTCACCAGGCGCGTGCTCGGACTTTTCAACCGCTATGGCACTACGCCGAATCGTTTCTCAGTGCTGAGCAGGGCACATCTCAATCAGATTCATACGGCGTTTTCGCCTGAGGAGCTGATGGGCGTCGAACTCATCCCGCAGGGTAAAGGGGCGCCGACCGCGAAGGCTCTGACCGGGCGCGCGCGTGCGCGGAAGGAGAAGCTCAGGGGCGCCAACAAAGACGATGCAATCGCCTTGCCAGAGGGCGATCACACGACGATCGCCTGTGTTTCCGGCTTCCTCATAAATATGCGGCAGGGACGCTTACAATTGGTGACACCGGTACTGGGTGGCGAACGCTGGCCTCTCGGGTACCGCATCGTGGGTCAATGTTTCTTCAGGACGCCTGACGAGTTCCGAGAGGCGCTGCAGAGCATGATGGATCAGCACATGCTCGAGAGCCCAGCCCCCGACCTGCCGATCCGCTTCCGCAGAGACCTGCAATACAAAGCAGGGAACGGGTACTTCGATCTCCGCTCACGCAACAAGGAAGACCGGGTGCTCGATGACGTCGGTCCGATATACCGTTGGGCATCTGATCGCATGCGGCAGCTGCACAGCCTCGGAGCTGGTTATGCGAGTCACGACAGACGGGACGAGCGTACTTGCAGTCGCCGACCTGCTCGACCAGTTGTACGCGGCCGGGTTGATCGAAGAGGACCTCGATGAGCGCGGCGATTGGCAGAGCAGCGACGGGACGAGCCGCATCAAAGGGGTGTGAGACGCGGGCTGCTGCCACGTGTGCTCAAGACCAGCGAAGCTTCGATCCTGCGGCGCATCGAGTGTTTCCTCCCATTCGCTCGATGCGTTCCCCTCTGAAGGTTCTGACCTCACGTTGGCCGGACCCAAGAGGTCCTTGCACTGACGGAGCGGCAGGACGCCGTCCGAACCAGGAGGAATCCCGACATGACACAACTCGACGAAGCAACACTCAATGAGCTCGTGGGCCGCGTCCTTAGCGACGTAGGAGGAGCAGGCAGCGTTCCGCTCGTGCGGATTGGAGACGCGCTCGGCCTGTACAGGACCCTAAGGAAATTGGGCCGGCGACACCCGACGAGCTTGCCGCCGCTTCCGAATGCGCGCCGCGCTACGTGCGCGAATGGCTCTCGGCTCAGGCGGCCTCTGGCTACGTACATCATGATGGCGGCCAGTTCTCGCTGACGCCCGAGCAGTCATTCGTCTTTGCGGAGCCCGACAGCCCGGTTCATCTATCGGCGCCTTCGACACAGCGGCTGCGATGGTCGAGAACCAACAGAAGGTTCAGGTATTGTTAAAGACGGGCAAGGGCGTCGCCTGGGGAGATCAGGCTGGGTGTATGTTCTGCGCCGTGGCGCGGCTGTTCCGGCCAGGCTATGTCACCGCGCTGGTGCAGGATTGGCTGCCGGCGCTCGATGGAGTGACGGAAAAACTGAATGCGGGCGCAAAGGTGGCCGACGTCGGCTGCGGACACGGGCTGTCGACGATCTTCATGGCGCAGGTGTTCCCCAAGTCCCGCTTTACCGGCTTCGACTTCCACCCAGCTTCGATCGCTGCAGCAAGCGCGCATTCGCGGGCGCACGACGTAACGAACGTGACTTTCGAGGTCGGGCGGGCGCACTTGGCACACAAGCCGGAGAAAAGCGGCCGGCCCAGGTGATCCGCTCAGGCGGCTTCCAGCATGTCCGGCGAGCGGCCCAGACCCCGCTCAATATGGTGCTCGAAGCGACCTAACAGCGCCCACCTGCGGGTCATCGGGACAAGAACCAAAATCCAGGCAGGGAACGACGACACGGCCCCTGTGACCGCATATTGCGAATCCGCGTCCAGCGGACGAATTCTGGGCAAGGTGTCACTCCGCCCGCCCCGAAGCCGACCCTCATTTGGGTTCTACGGTCGCGTCATGGCGTTCACCGACTTCTGTATCGCCTCACAACTTCATCGATAACGCGGGGTACCATCCCGGCCGACGAGCCGCTTCTGGTAGAAGATCACTGCATATCCGTGCAACATCCCTTCCCTGAGGCGAATATAGCCGGCCGTCTCATAAAATCTTTGAGCCCCTACTTGGATCGTTGTCGTGTCGAGGACTATCCACTTGAATCCCAGAGCGACGGCTCGCGATTCCAATTCACCAAGAATTCTCCTTCCAAGCCCTCGTCGTTGAAAGACGGGAGCGACCCGCATACGCTTCAGTTCTGCGACGTCGTCGTCAACGCGTTTCAATCCACCCATAGCAGCAAGTTGAGTCCCAATACGCACGACTACGAAGTCCCCGCCTGACTCGATATAGACTTCTCCAACATTGCGTAAATCATCCTCCCACACCCCTCCGGGGCCGCGCACACCTACATGCTTAGTTGCGCTTCTATGAAGATGCCATACATCGTCGGCATCCCCAGATTCGAAGCGACGGAAGACCACGTCTTGAGACATTGACCCTCGCTTTCGACTCGTGTCGGACGCAAGCGCCTCTAGCGTGATATTTGCTTGGCAAAGCGATACCGACGTTAACTTTGGCCCGCCGCCGTCAAGAGCCGCTGTGAAAGCACAGCATCAACACTTTCCGACGCCCCAACTCCGACAATTGAACGACCTGGTTCAACCGTATATTTCAAGGCCGTACTGCGGTGCATCCGGGTAAACCGATCCAGCGCCCCGACACAGGACGCGCGCAGCTCTCTGATTTCACTCGCCTGGCGCTCGATGCCGGGCGCAATCGTTGCAGACTTAGGGAAGTTCGCTTTCCCCTCTAGCCAGCTTGGCTGGAGTCCGGCGTTTCGGCTATCAGATGACAACCAACGAAATATCTCGTGAATGCATTCCTGCGGATAGTATTCTGACAGTCGATATACATCTCTGTAAAACTGAGGTTTCTGGTGGCAGAGTTCTTCGCCGATCAGTAGCACCGAGACCGCCACGACGCGGGCAGAAAAACGGCCGCTTGGGCCAAGCCTATCCTTGTAAGGGTTCTTTCCGTAGAACATACGAAATTGGCCGAATAGATCGGGCGACATATATCGGTGAAAGCGCCCCAGAACAGAATTTGCTGACTCTAGGCGCTCCGCGCAACGTGCAAGACAATAACTTGCATCCGCCTCGGCGGCATCGCGCAGCTCAAGTAGAGCGTCTATCGCTGACTGTAATTCGCTCTCAATGAATTGATGACCCAGGCAGAAATCCCGCTCCTCGACCCCGGCCGAGCCAAGGCAATATACGCGTGGATCGCACTGCAACGGATTCGTAAGAATCATGTCTTCGTAGGAGAGGACGTCAATGCTAGGTTGCAGTTGGCAACTCACGCGTGCAAGACGGCTCAGCGCATCTCCCACCGTCAACTCGGCATCGACGGGATCAAGGCCGGCAAAGGCGGATATCTGATAAGCACAATTGGCGAGATACTGGATGTCTGTCTTAGCGACCCCGAACTCGGACCGGGGCAGAGTCCGCAACTGCGCTTCGTGGTCCTTCGCCACAATCATTGCGTTAATGCTCCGCCCTAGGGCCTTAACCGCTTCACCTGGACGTTTACTGCCTTTGATCTCCGCAATACGGTGCGGCAGTTGCTCGGTGACAAAATCGCTGAGAAGACCAAGCGGCCGTTTTCGGTGCCGGCGATCAATGCGATCGGTCAAATGAGAAAATATCGCCTGCACCCGATGAGCCCCCTGTTCCGGGATGGAAAAAGAAGACCTAATGGACATCGAGCGCACCCCCGACTTCACCGAACAGGGCCCGCATTTCTACACTTGACCCGTATCTTCCCGCCGGCGAGTAATCGTGTTTTTCGAGCAGATCGGCTCGTTTGTCGGTTATTCTGCTTTCGGTGTACGCGACCTGCTCCAGCACGTCTTCCGAGAAGAATAGCAGCGACACAGCGCCCGCATTGATAACGCCAGAAGCAGTTAACGAAAGCACGCCATCGTTTGAGATAGCCGCCAGCCCCGCCTCAGTTAGGAGTTTAAGCTCGCGGCCAAAGTATTGTTCAATCGATACGCCAAACTCTAGCTCGAAGCGAGAGAGCAACACTCCGCTGCTTCGTAATGAGAACATCAACGTTCTGCGCATGAGATCGTCTTGCGACAGTACAACACCTTTCCACACCGGTTTCTCCCCCGCTTCAACTCTGGACAGATAGCTATTTAAATCCGCCTCGTTATAGAACTGGCACTGACTCATGTAGCCAAATCCGCCAACCCCAAACGGGACAAGATTATTGTCGTTCCAGGAATCGTATTTGCGGGACTGTTGGAAGGAGTGCGGTTGGGACCTCTTGGTCCAATAGAAAATGGGCCCGTGACGATAGCCGAGGCTCGTGAGGATGTGCTCAGCCATGAAGTGCATTATGATGCGCTCCTTAGCTCCGGCGAAATGGTATCGTCCTCGCGCTAATTGCCGGGTGATGGGGTCCGTCGATTTAAACATCAATGGGAATATGTTGAACTTCTCTGTTCCCATGTCCAATAGGCCGATAATGGAGTCGTACCAACTCCTGAACGTTTGCTCCGGCAGTCCATACATAAGGTCAAGGGATAGATTCTCAACGCCCATCTCAATCAGCAATTTTACAGTTTGTGTTACCTCCTCCGCACCGTGCCCGCGGTTTAATATGCGCAAGATATTCCTATCCAAGGTTTGAACGCCAAGCACGAAGCGGTTTACGCCGCTCGCAAGCATAGTGGATAAGCGATCCGTAGCATCGACTTGCTTTCCAAGAGAGGGGTGCAATTCGAAACTTACCTCAGAGTTCGATAAATCAAAGCGCTTGCTAACCATGCCAAAAAGCGTTTTGAGTTGATCGTTGGTCAGGAATGAAGGAGTGCCACCTCCGAAAAACGCAGTCTCAATGACTCTGCCATCAAGCGCCGCCTCCGACCAACTCATCTCTTTATCTAGAGCCGCCAGATATCGTTCCACTCGCGCGGTGGGTGGATTGATTTCTTTGCCAAAGTGGCAAAATGTGCAATACTGGTTGCAGAAGGGAATGTGGAAATAGAGGTCGATTGACGACGCAACCTGATCCAACAACAGTGCGGCATCCAGATCCTTCATGGCCTTGAGGGGGGGATATGTCCCAACGAGATAATCGTTGTGCATCTCGAGGTGCAGGTTTCGCGATCTCAACATGTCTAGATTGATCTCGTACGAACGGTCAATCGCAAGTTCCAAAGTCTCGGAATAGCTCGGCGTGTTCACTCTTTAGATTCCTTCTCCTGAAGGCCAGGCGTGGCGGCGGTCGTTTTCGCGCTAGATCGCTGTGTTCTGACTAGCAAAGCAGTCATTTCGTCGCACGATCCGAATTCGCGCACTCCCTGCTGACGCTGCAGGGTTCCGGCGGGAAAGACCTCCACAGTGCCAACGTCTACGGCATTAAGCCCATCGAGCAAGTTCATTTGCATTCCTGTGACGAGACCGGGAGACTGCCGAGGTCGTTAGAATCCTTTACGGGTTCCCTGCAGTCGACGTGCCAAGACGACCTAAGGGTAAAATCATGTGCATTGCGTCGCTGCGCCGACGCAATATTGGGCCTCCGCGTCCGATTTCGGACATAAATGTCTTCTATCGGACACGGCTGAACATGACAGCCGGAGGCTCAAGGCCACGCATGAGCCAAGTGTGTCACTTACGCGCCCATTGAATTATTTGCGGGCTTTCGCGCATCCCTGAGCTCGAATCGACGGTCGAGGGCAACGAGGACGTCCCTTGGCCTTGGCGGCCGAGCAATATGCGACAACAAGTATGCAGGGGCGTTCCTGCGGGCGTTCACGTTCCAATCGGCGCGGCGACACGATCCGCTTCTTGCGGCAATTTCGCTGGCTGAAACGCCTGTACGCCGAGAGCCGTCGAACACTCCCGGATTAGGTCGCCCGCGGGTTAACCCTGCGCATTTTTCGTGCGGTGGAAACAACTCCCAGACATCGGGGTTGTGAGGCCGGACCGCGCATCCCACCCGGCGGGCCTTTTTTATTGCTTCATGCTTCCGTCGGTCAGTTCTCGATAAACCTGGCACCAAAAGCGGTAGTCGGCGTTTCGACCCGCAAAATTCGCCTCTAGCGCGGACCGCAGTGTCCCGCCCGTAAAGCTCGATCGCGGCGCTTACTGCACGCTTCGGATCGGCTAATTCGGCCAGCGCCAAGACATCCGAGGGGCGAGTATCTGCAGGCATGGCGCACATCGTGCCATGTGGGTGCCGATGCGACACAATGGAGATCGGCAGCTATCTGCTGCCGAGCGCCTTTGCCTCGCGTTCCAGCGTCTCCCTGTCGTTACCGTGCTTTGCGAGTGGTTCGCGGACTTCTGGAATGGTGAGTCCAAACTTGGTGGCGAAATAGCCGACCTCATAGACCCTCCTCGCCGCAAGCGGAAGGATGCCGTTGGTGCAGTGAGGTAAGCGCGGGTCTTGCGCCGCCGTTCAGGCGCCTCTCAACTAACCAACATACGGACCAGGCATATGCGTCCAATGATAGATCCGGTCGCCGGTGCTTCCCCCGTAAACACCGGATCAGGTGGCGAACGATGGCCCCGGTGATGCATTCCTTGATCTCCAAGGCATGGTCAGGTGACGAGGCGGTGCGGGGTGGGCGCCAGAAAGCTCATCCAGGCGCACACGCTGTGCTCAACCTCACGCCCCTATTCGCAGGGCGCTCCACGCCTTTCAGGCGCTTGAGTCAAGAGGTGGGTCGCCATTTCATCCTGGCGTGATCGATCGATATGCGCGACGCCGACTTACGCGCGCTCCATTTCGCCAAGAAAGATGACATCATCCGGAGGTGGAAATTGTGGGTTGGAAATCTGCCTCCGTATCTCCAAATTCTTGGCTTCGTTTCCTTCTCCTGTAAATCGAAATCCGCTCTTGTAGAAAAATATTGAAGCTTCTTCAGATTGAGAACGAAGAATCAGACTGCGAAGGTTCTCTGACGCTCTGAACCGATCGGCCATATTGATCATAACCATGCCGAGCCCCGTACCTCGACCGGTATCTGTTGTTTATCCAGCCAATTCGCAAGCTGCCCTCGTCCGGCGCAATGGTCAAATTTCCTAGCTCGGTTTGATCAACATCAGAGAACAAAGAAATATCTCGGGAATTGCCGATGTGCTCAATTGTGTTGTGCAACCGGATTGACTCTCCCCGGACCCTGTCAAAAACGGAGTCGATCTGGACTGAGCGGCTCGCCTGCCTTAGATCGATAATTGCCGTTTCCCGGTCGTCGGAGGTTACACATCTCGCCACTTCGCCCAGCAGCTCACTCCGCATGTGAGTCGATCGGGCGACGCCGCGATCGCGGTCTTCAGGTCCACGTCTACTTGTATAGCGATCCATCGTTCAGGGCTCGTTTGGTTTCCAAAGGTACCGCAAGAGAGAGATCAGCTGAACTGATTTCGCGTTACATTTCTAACCTGCGGGGTTCGTTGAAGCTCCTCCGCGAAGACCGAAGACGATCGCACGCCTATGGTTGCCCTTTCGCGCTACTGTGCATAGAAAGCATTCTGCTTGGGGCGAAAAGAATTGGGATGCGAAGGGCGTGGGTTCTAAATTCGAAAAGCTAAATCGGCTACGCGAGTCGCTGCGCGATTCCAACCATGATTTCCGAGCGAGCACCCAGCTTTTCAACAGCTTGGATGTCGCCAAGATTGATCGCGATATGGATCTCGCTGGCCGCGGGAAGGAGCGTGGCGAGGGCAACCAGCCCCCGAAGAGCGCCAAGAATCTCGACGATGTCGAACATGCCATCATTGAACGTGTCGAAGACGAGAAAAAGGCTTCGTATCATACTCTAGAGGACAACCTGCAGCTTCTCGGCGGACGTCTCGCCGGCCTCGATTTCGAAGAACAGTTCGGTCTAATCCGTCAGGCGAACGCGGCCAGCGTGTCAGACTTCAAAGCTTCGGTTACGGTCGGGCTGGATGAACTCCATGGATTGAGGAGGGCTCTCGACGACGCTGAGAAAGAGCACGCCTGGTTCAAAGAGAAGCACGGATTGTTTCGCGCGGCACGGGTCCAGCACGGCGCGGCTCATCTTTTGCGGCTCTCGCTGCTGCTACTCCTTTTTCTTATCGAAACAGCGATGAACGGGAGTTTCCTTGCCAAAGGGAACGAGCAGGGGTTCTTTGGTGGCATCCTAGAGGCAGCAGCATTCTCCTTCATCAACATCGGCGCCGCATTGCTTCTCGCGCTTTTTTGCGCCCGCCTGGTCACCCACCGGTCGGTGTTTGGGAAGCTAGTCGGGATTTTCTCGATCCTTGTCTATGTCGGTCTGGCCGTGACCATAAATTTGGCGCTGGCGCACTATCGCGAGGTGAGTGGCTCGCTCGCGGATGGCGCCGGTACAGAGGTCATCCGAAACATGCTCGCCAATCCGGCGGGCCTCACGGACGTGAAGTCGTGGCTTCTGTTTGCGATCGGCCTCATGTTTTCGATTTTCGCATTTATTGACGGCTGGTTCGTACTCGACCCGTATCCGGGTTACGCTGGCGTCGAAAATCGGTTGGTCCGTAAGCGGCAGGACTATATCGATCGTAAGAGAGAGTTGATTGAAGAACTGCAAGACGTTCGCGACGACCACAACGAAAAGGTTGAGGACATCGTCAAGGAACTCGGCAGCCGTCGCAGGGAGCATCGTGCGATCGTCGATCATCGGTCCAGGCTTCTGGCGCTTTTTGCACAGCATCAGGACCAGTTGGAGCGAACCTGCAACCAGCTTCTGTCGAAATACAGGGAAGCGAACATACAGGCGAGGAAAGAGCCTGCCCCCAAACATTTCGGGGCGCCTTACAAGCTCGATCGCATCAAACCTCAAATTTCCGGTGACGGGGAGTGGAGCGAGGGGGATGTTGGCGCATCGATCCGCGAGGCGCAAGAAGAGCTCAATGGTCAAGTCCGCCTCATTGGCCAGGAGTGCGAGCGGGGGATTGAGCAGTACCGCGAGCTCGACAAACTTCATCCGGACAGCGTGAATGGCTAGGCGGGCTCGCAGGCGCAAGAAGGGCCATGCGGGCACGATCGTCGCGGCTGTCGCCCTTGGGGGGCTATCCGTTGCGATGCTGGCCGGCTTTGGCTGGATGTGGTCACGTTCTGGCAAGGGTCAGATCGACGCCAGCACGAATTGTCCGTTGGATGGCCCCGTCAGCCTGACGGCCGTGCTGATCGACGCCACCGATCCGATTTCGGCAACGACGATGGCCGATCTGAAGAACGAGTTCCGCAAGACGATCGGGCGGGTCGAGCCGGGCGGCTATGTGAGGATTTACACGCTGAACTCTGACCCCGGCGACCTGACCGTGATGTTCGATGGATGCAACCCGGGTGACGGGTCGACGGTGGATAATTGGACCAACAACCCTGCGCGGCGTCAAAAGAAATGGGAAAACGCCTTCGGCGACCCTTTGAACAAGCTTCCTGATGAAATTCCGAATGCTGCCTCGGCGAGCCAGTCTCCGATCATGGCCGGCATTCAGAAAATCAAACTGTCGCTCTTCGATAGCAGCTTGGCGAAACAGGGTGGCGCCAAGAGATTGGTGGTCGCCTCGGACATGATCGAACATAGCGCGCCTTATTCGCAGTACCGATCAGGTCTCGATTACCAGAAATACGTCAATAGCGCCGCCGATCGGACCTACGGCACCTCGCTTGATGAAGTGGCCGTTACAATTCTCTATATCGACAGGGCAAAGAAGCCATTTCAGTCGCTCGACCACGCCGAGTTCTGGACGCAATGGGTCCAAAACCACCACGGCGAGTTCGAAAAGCTGGTTGGCTTGGAGGGGTTAAACTGATGGCCAGGAAGCACGACAATCCCCTGTTGGGGCATCGAGGCTTTCCGCTCGTTGTCTTCGCGGCTTTGACGCTCGGCGGCTGCGTTTTCATCGCCATTGCGAAGCTCTCAGGCGTAAACCCGATCGTGGCGGCGGGTGCACCGGTATGCCTGATGCTCTTTTACCTCGGCGTATCGATCTTCACCGGGAAGCTTCGCCTTCACGATGAGCAGACCGGTGACAATCTTTACTACATGGGCTTCCTGTTCACCCTGACGAGCCTCGGCATCTCGTTGTTCCAGTTCGGGTCGGAGGGCTCGACTGATGCAATCGTTAGGAACTTCGGTATCGCGATCACGTCGACCATCACCGGCATCGCGCTCAGAATCTTCTACAATCAGATGCGCCGCGACCCTGCGGATATCGAGAGGACGGCCAGGCATGAACTCGCCGATATGACGCGGCGAGTAAGAGCCGAGATGGAGAGCGTCACCAGGGAGTTTGCCGATTTTCGCCGGGTCAGCCATCAAATGCTCGAAGAGGGCTTCGCAGAGATTGCCGTGCAAGCAGAGCGGAACGGCGAGCACATAAGATCCGCATTGGACAAGATCGCCATGGAATCGATCAAGCCGGTGCAAGAGGCCTCAGGCAAACTCAGTGACGCGCTTAAAGACAATTTCGGGCAGGTCGAAAGTCAGTTCTCTTCGATTGCGCAGCGGGTCGAAGCTGCTGCTGATTTGCTCGACAAAGCCAACAGCTCGATGTCTTCGTCGGTCGGTAAGCTCGGCGAACAAGCTGACACCGTGGCCACGAAGCTGGAAAAGGTTGTCGTTCCTGACGAGGTGCTAAAGAACGATCTGGCGCCGATGGTAAAGCTCCTGGGCAGCGCTGTCGCCCAGTATGCGGTCAAGACCGAGACGGCCTCGCAGGAGCAACAAGCTCGTATGACCGGTCTCGCTGACGCAGTGGCGAAAGTGGCGAGTGGTGTAGAGCGGGCGGCAGCCGCGGCAGAGAAGACAGCGGAGAGTGTTCAAGCGCAGCAGCGCCTAACCGAAGCGCTTGCGGCAGTGGTGCAAAAGCAGAGTAAGGACACGAGCGAACTCGTTGCAACAATTGCAGAAAGGGGTCTTCAGGTGGCGCGCGCCAACCATGCGGCTAACGACGCAATAGCAGTCGATCCAGCACGCGCAGTGATACCTGCCGCCAGTGTTGGTGAAGAGGCGATAATCAACATCTCCGAAGGTGCGCAAGGCGATTCCTTCCAATCCTTGGGCGGCGCGCCAGACAAGGCTGAACCGCCGAGAAAAAGCGGTTGGTGGGGCCGGTGACCGAGGTCGTGGGAACAGCGGTCGCTTTTGAGCGCAAGGGCTATGGCCGCGGCCTGATCCTGGGTCTGACGATGGCCGAAACGATGCTGCTTCTGGTGTTCTGCCTTCTGCTTGCAGCCGGCGCAATCATCGCCAAGAAGCAGAAAGAGGCTGCAGAGGCGCAGAAGATTGCCAAATCCCTCAGGCAGGAATCGCGTGAGCTCGACGAGGAAAACAAGCGGCTCCTTGCTCAGCTGAATGAAATGGTCAAGCCCGCGACAGGGCGCAACGTGCTCGACCAGCAATGGCGTGAACTGGTCCTGGCCAAAGAGAACATTGAAAGGATCAAAAAGGCAGGGCTTTCGGTTGAACAAGTGGTGAAAAAGGCGCCGGTCACCAAAGTCCTTTCCGACAATGATATCGACGTCGACCAAGCCAAGGCGATGATCGAGCGCACGAAGGTGCTGAAGGAGTTTGGTTACGCCGGTACGGCCAAGACCTCCAAGGACCTTTCAGATGCATTGAAGAAGGCAGATGAGCCTATGCTTGCTGCCAAGCCGCACGATTGGCCGCCCATCATCAGTCTCAGCGAACTCGATGGCTACAATTTCGACACCGGAAGTGCGGAGCTTTCCGATCGCTTCAGGACGCGGTTGCGGGATCTGTCGAAGACGATTGCGGGCATTGCAACGTCATACGGCGTCGACGTCATCGAGGTGATTGGACACACGGACGAGCAGGCCATGTCCGGTCAGTTATCGAACATGGATAAAGGTCTCCAACCGGTCCTCGCCCGCAACGTTGAAGTCGGTACGCTTCATCCGGCCGACAACGCCGGCCTTGGGCTGGCCCGAGCAATCTCGGTCACGAGTATACTTCGCGATATGCCCGAGCTGAAAGGGCTCACAATCCTGCCGATGTCGGGTGGCCAGCTGATATTGCCTGGCGACCATCTGACCGACGGAGCGCAGGCCGGCGACGTGAAGGCGAGACGACGAATTGAAATCAGGGTGAGGCAGCGGTCGCGAGAAACGGATCTCGCGCCGGCTGGGGGATCGAAGTCGTGAGTGGGAAAGAATGCTAGTGGCTTAGCGCACACAGCATTGAGTTGGGGGACTCAGGGAATGGGGTTTTACGTTCGAAAATCGATCGGTGCAGGGCCGTTCCGCTTCAACTTTTCGTCGGGCGGGGTAGGCGTCTCCGTTGGTGTGAAAGGTCTTCGGATCGGAACGGGTCCGCGCGGCCACTATATCCACGCAGGCGTAGGCGGTCTCTACTATCGCGGCACGCTCGGAAAAGCCGGCGCGAAAAAGGGTATCCAACAGCCAACCCCTTACACGCCGCAAGCTCAACCGCAACCGTCGGCCCCACAATACATCACTGATGGCGTCGTGATGAGCGAGATCGAGTCCGGCGACGTTATGGACATGCGGGATGAGACTTTTGCAAATGTGATCGATGAAATCAACGCCAGGCAATCGCAGACCCGGCTCTCCGTCGTGCTGGCAGTTCTATTTGGGATAAGCGGCTTCCTTGTTGGGAAAGCGCTCGGAGGTGCCGCGCCTCTGCTGGGGGTCGCTGCATTTCTACCGGGCATGCTGATTGGCAAATGGTTTGACGGCTACCGCCGGGTAAGCGTGCTCTATTATGATCTGGAGCAAGACGCCGAGGCTGCCTATGGCGGGCTGGTTGCCGCGTTCGAAACGCTCACTCGCTGCGCAGGAAAGTGGCATGTCGCTGCCGGAGGCAAGATCCAGGATCTGACAACTTGGAAGCGCAATGCCGGGGCCAGCATGCTGGTCGACAAAAAGCCTACAAAACTTGCAAACACCTTACCGCAAGTTGTTCGTAGCAACGTTACACCGCCTTCGATGCACGTGGGACGGCAGGTGCTCTATTTCATGCCAGATCTCGTCCTCGTGAAGGATGGCAACCGCTTCGGCGCGGTTGGATACGCTGATCTCCATTCACAGTTTGCTCCGAGCAATTTTATCGAGACGGGGAGAGTTCCGTCCGACACTGAAGTGGTTGCACACACCTGGGCCCACCCTAACAAAAGCGGTGGGCCGGACAGGCGATTCAAAAACAATCGGCAGATTCCGGTCTGCCGCTACGAAGCCTTGCGACTCTCCAGTACGACTGGACTGAACGAACTCGTGGAATTCTCCAGGACAGGCGTGAGTCAGCCTTTTTGCCAGGCGCTAATGGCCCTCGGGCAATTGCATCTAGGCTCTCGTCGCAAGGCCATAAAGATGGATGCGCGTGGACCCTCACCCCGGGGCTGACACGAATACCCGCACTGTGTGACCTGTGAACGGCTCGTGATGATAGGAGGCTATCTTGACAGAGCCACGTTGTCGGCATGTGCCGCGCGCCAGTTCCAAGGGCGTGTGTCATCCTTCTGGACAAGGTGGCTGCTTAGGCTTTCCGAGCTGGGCGAAAGTTCAGCGCGCAAGACCCAATGTGATTGCGCGCGGGGGAACCGCAGGACTCGATCGAGGCCAGCCGCAACGCGGCCGAGGATGGCTTTGAGGGGCACCCCAACCAAGGATCTGCCGCCAGAATACGGTAGGCAAATAAACCATGAACAGCGTAACTTTGCAGCTTAGCTGTCAGATCTCAAACTTTCGATTGCACCGACTCCGTGCCGGGTGCCGTCTTGAGGAGATAAAAGGCATCGTTCATAACAAACCCGTCGAGACCTGCGGTCCGGGCATAGGTCAACAAATCGCTTGCACGGTTGATAAAGCCGGTGCCATTGAAGTTCAGCGATGTGTTACAAAGGACCCCGACCCCGCTCTTCGCCTTGAACGACGTGAGCAACTGAAACAGGCGGGGGTTTTGCTCCCGCGAAACCGTCTGAGCCCGTGCTGTGCCATCAACGTGCGTGACGGCCTCCAACCGGCTATCGAGAACTTTCTGGAAAAAAAGCATGTAGGGCGATGGGCGTGACAAATCGAAGTGCAGCGCAACATCCTGCTCCAGGCAAATCGGTGCGATCGGGCGGAAAGCCTCCCGGTTCTTGATGCGATTTAAACGCTCATGGGTTGCCTTGGAGAAAGGCGCCGCGAGAATTGACCGATTGCCTGTTGATTTTCACTGAGAACTGACCCGGCATTTCCACCGAGATTTGACCCGCCTTTCATGTATGT
>NZ_JBSPKY010000024.1:0-75336 GCF_053848025.1 Mesorhizobium sp. 128a
ACCCTGGACTTCGAAACGCCGGCCGATAGGCTACAGAAGGTGTTGCGATGACCGGTTGAACCCACCCCCTCATGTCGGTCATTGCTACGGTAGCGTCCCTTCCCCTAGCGGACACCGCCGTTGTAGAAGCAACAGGCAGCTTTGCGTCCGAGTTCGCCGCCGCGACATCCGAAGGTTGCCGCCGTTATCGCTGCCTGCTCGCGAACATCAAACCCGCTCAGGCGATTGCGCCCCCGTCGGCGGTCAGGATGGCGCCCGTAATCACGCTTGCGGCGGGACTTGCCAGAAAGACCACGGCGTTCGCGACTTCGTGCGGCTCGGCGTAGCGTCCCAAAGACGTCAGGCTTCGCTGGAAATCGGCAGCCTCCCCATCGGCCGGATTTGCATCCGTATTGGTCGCCCCGGGCTGAACAAGATTCACGGTGATGCCGTGCGGGCCGAGTTCGCGTGAAAGACCACGGGTGAAGGAGGTAAGCGCCGCCTTGGACATTGCATAAGCCGTTATGCCTGGGAACGGAACCCGCTCCGCCAAGGCTGAACCGATCGTGATGATGCGTCCGCCTTCGATGAGATGCGGGATAACTGCTTTCGCAAACAGCACTGGCGCTCGCACGTTGACGTCCATCACGGCCTGATAGTCGTTCACGTCGATGTCGGCGATCGTACCGGTGTGGCCGATAGCCGCGCTGTTGACCAGGATATCGATTCCACCCAGCGCCGAGGCGGCTTCGCGTACGGAGCGCACGATGGCTTCTGGGTCGGAACTGTCGGCTTGGATAGCGACTGCGCGACGCCCCTTGCTTTCGATGGACTTGACCACCACATCAGCTTTCTCCGCGGAGTGCTTGTAAGTAAATGCAACATCGGCTCCGTTTTCCGCCAATACCAACGCGATCGCGGCCCCGATGCCCCGCGATCCTCCGGTAACCAATGCACGCTTTCCGTTCAAATCGATCATGTGTCCATCCTTTCCACCAACTTTGTCCAGGCATCCAACTGGTTCGCGTAGGACGCGACACCCACTGGACAGCCTGACCCGGGAAATTTGGTGTTCGGCATCGGTCTCTCTTAGTGTCGAGAAATGCCAAACCGTGTTGCAGGAGGAGGAACACCGCCCGATGATTTCACAAGGCCGCCATGGCAATCATCCCTGGAGCGATGGGCGCCTCGTCCCTGGACCCTGGAAGCCAGCGCCTCCAGCTGTGTCACAGTAAGTGGATCGCGCGGGCGATGTCGACGAAATAGCGCCACCGTCGCGCAGCTCCTTGACGAGGCTTCGCGTCGTTCGTGTCTTAGCTGTCGAGACCCCAAAGTTCCGGGTTCCGTTTGAAATACTCAATCAGCATTTCTGTGAGCACACGCACTTTCCGCGTGGGATGCGGACCCGGCGGGCGCACAACAAACGCGGCCCCCGGAGGTACCGGATAGCATGTCATGATTGGGACCAGCGTGCCGGAGGCCACATATTCATGTGTGATGCAATCGGGGAGCCAAGCGATGCCGAGCCCCGCCGCCGCCGCAGTGGCAAGCGCCGTAGCGTTATCGGCCTTGAACCTGCCCTGCGGCTGAACCGTGATGATCTTGTCGCCATCCATGAACTGCCATGCTTCCGTCCCCTGCATGAGTGCCTGATGGGTGACGAGTTCATCTGGCGTCTGAGGTGAACCGCGCGTTTTGATATAATTCGGACTTGCGACGAGCTTTCCATCGATCGGTCCGATGCGCTTCGCGATTAGGTTGGAGTCCTGAAGGTACCCGACCCGGATCGCGCAGTCGAAACCCTCTGCGATGAGATCAACGAAGCGATCGCTGTAGGAGGTATGGATCTGGAGCTGCGGGTGCTGATGCGCCATTTCCGCAAGCACGGGGCCGAAGTGGATCGGGCCGAAAGAAAGCGGCATGGCAACCCTCAGGCGGCCGCGCAACTCACCGGTGGGAAGGATCGTGTCCCTGGCCGCATCGATCTCGGAACTGGCTCGGGCCGCGTGGTCTCTAAACGTGATTCCCGCTTCTGTGAGCGCGGCGCCGCGGGTCGTTCGTGCAAGAAGCTGGACGCCAAGTTCCGCTTCAATCCGAAATAGCCGCCGGCTGACGATTGACTTGGAGACGCCGAGCCGGCGTGCAGCGGCCGATACGCCCCCGGCATCGGCTATTGCGACGAATGTCTGGAGGTCTTCAATGTCCATTCCGGTGTTCCTCATTTCGCGACACAGCTTGCTCGCCTATGGCACTACCGCGTCATCTAGTGGAACAGCAAATTACGTCCAGGCAACAGCGCCCCACTGGCGCATGTCTCCTGTAAAACCCATTGCCGTCCATAGCGGCAGAGAAAGGAAGTCTTGATGACCCCCCGTAACGGACTTGATTCGCTTCTTCGTCCCGAAGACTCGGTCCTCGTGCTGATCGATCACCAGCCTTATCAGCTCGCAAACCTCAACAGCCACGATCCGCACATGGTGGTCAACAATTCGACGGCTCTGGCGAAGGCCGCCAAGGCCTTCGGCGTGCCCACGATTCTGACGAGCGTGATCGCTGATCGGGGTGGCCTCATCTTCCCCCAGATCACCGACGTGTTCCCTGGCCAGGAAGTGATCGATCGGACGTTCATCAACACCTGGGAGGATAAGAAGGTCGTGGACGCGGTCAAGGCCACCGGCCGCAAGCAACTCATCATCGCGGGCCTGTGGACCGAGATATGCGTTGCGATGCCGACGATCCAGGCGCTCGGCGAAGGTTGGGATGTGACGGTCGTCACCGATGCGTCCGGCGGCACTTCGGTCGAGGCCCATGAGGTCGCTATCCAGCGCATGATCACGGCCGGCGCGAACATGATGACCTGGCTGGCGGTGGCTTCGGAATGGCAGCGCGACTGGGCACGCACAGAACATGCCGCCGAGCTTTCGGAGGTGCTTGTGCAGCATGCCGCCGGCAGCGGCATCGCGTACCTTTGGGAGCAGCAGCTCCTCAACACGCCAGTAGCTGGCTGATCCCGGCCAGCATGGCGAGCATTTCGGTGAGGGTCGGAATCAATCCGTTTGCCGGCACTGGCCATCCTCATCTCACAGGAAAACTTGTGATATCAGCGATGAATCCATGTGCGCGGATGCTGGCTTTGGCTGACCTGACGGCCGGCTAAACTTGCCGCCGAAGCGGCTGACCCGCCGTAACAGATCCGTTCGGTTGGGGCGGTTGGCGCAAGCTGATCGGCCTGAGCGTCGGATCCAGCGGCTTGGATCCAGCGCTCGATCAGTTGCGGCTGTTGAGGTGCCGCACCTTGCGCAGCGGGGGGAACAGCACCGCCCACAGTCCGGCGACGGCAATCGCGCCGACGCCGCCGATCGCGACTGCCGGCACGATGCCGATCAGTGCCGCCATGGTGCCGGCGCGGAATTCGCTGACTTCGTTGGAGGCGCCGATCGCCGCCTTCATCACGCGGCTTGGGAGAGGAAGGGGTTGGGACCGCTCCCCCACAAGGGAACGGTCCCATCATTCTATGCCGCCTGAACGGTGCCTCGGCCGACGAGGCTGATGTCATCCGGATTGATGAGGTCTGAACTCGTCCAGCCGGAAAGATCATATTCGCTCATGCAGTCCTTCACGATCGATTGCATCGAGGCCAGATCTCCAGTCGCGGTGGCGGCGTTCAGGGTTTCGATCCTCAGGTTCTCGTAGTTGCCGGCATAGTTTCGTTCATACAGTTCGTGGCGTCCGCCGAATTCGGTTCCGATGGCGTCCCAAAGCAGCTTCAGCAGCTTGACGCGATCGATCGCTGCATAACCGTTCGAACCGCGCACGAAGCGGTCGAGATAGGGCCGGATCGCCTCGCTCTCGAAATCGGCCGAACTCGACGGCAGGTAGATCAGGCCGCTGGCGACGTGCCGTTCGATGAGCTCCTTGATCCTGGGGTAAGCCATCGGTGCCAGCACGCGATAGGCAAGGCCAGCATTGAGGTTGGGGAGGTTGTAGCCGTCGGTACCGTCCCATGGAACCGGCGATTTGACCATGGCGTCGCCGAGCGCATGGAAGGTATTGCGCCATGCGATGACCTCGCCGACGCCTGCCTGGACGCCGCGGAAGTCCTTTGATCCCGTCGCCTCGACAGCCATCGAAAACAATCCGGCGATGAAGTCCAGTTTCACCGACAGGCGCGTCAGGCCATGCAGGGTGAAGCGCGGGACGAAGCCGGATGCCGGGAAGAACTGGTTGATCTTGTCGACGTCGCCATAGATGAAGATGTTCTCCCACGGAACCAGAACCTTGTCGAAGACCAGGATCGAGTCGTTCTCGTCCAGACGGCTGGAGAGCGGGTAGTCGAAGGGCGATCCGGTTGCCGCCGCGTTGAACTCGTAGGACGAGCGGGCGATCAGCTTGATGCCGGGCGAGTCCATAGGCGCGGTGAAGATCAGCGCGAAGGACTTGTCCTTGATCGGGATGCCATAATGGGCGATGAAATTGTAGTGGGTCAGCGCCGAGCCGGTCGCCACGACTTTCGCGCCCGACACCACCACCCCCTTGTCCGTTTCCTTGTCCACATGCATGAACACGTCGCGGACTTCCTCGATCGGACGGTCCCGATCGATCGGAGGGTTGACGATGGCGTGGTTCCAGTAGTCGAGACGTTCCTGGGTGCGGGTATACCAGTTGCGGGCGTTCCCGGCATAGTCTCCGTAGAAGGCCGAATTGGCGCCGAGCGTGCCGAGGAAAGAAGCCTTGTAGTCGGGCGAACGTCCCATCCAACCGTAGGAAACCTTCTGCAATTCGGCGATCGCATCGCGCGACCTGACCAGATCCTCGGTGGTCTTGGAGCCGA
Source organism: Mesorhizobium sp. 128a (assembly GCF_053848025.1). Taxonomy (NCBI): domain Bacteria; kingdom Pseudomonadati; phylum Pseudomonadota; class Alphaproteobacteria; order Hyphomicrobiales; family Phyllobacteriaceae; genus Mesorhizobium; species Mesorhizobium sp. 128a. The sequence continues at coordinate 4,811 of NZ_JBSPKY010000024.1, forward strand.
GGAAAAAGGGGTGCGTCAGCTTCCCTGAACCGGTGTCCGTCAACACGCCGATCTCGTTTTGCTTTTCGTGGAAGCGGTCATACCAGCGCGCAACCATGCGGGCCGAGTTGCGGAACGCCGGATGTTGGGTGACATTCTTGACGCGCTCGCCATAGATATAGATTTCACGGCCGTCCTGGATGCTCTCCAGGAATTCGGAACCGGTGTAGGCATCGGTGCCTGGTGCTTGGGTATCAAGCACCGGCTTGGCAGCCAGATTATGCATATCCTGTACTCCTCCATTGGGCCGGACCAGGCATTCGCTAGCCGGAGTCGGGCTTAAAAAAGGGTTCCTCTTCCCTTTCGAGACCGGAGGCTACGCGCCGATGAAGTGCTAATGATAGGTATCATGCGATACCGGATCGGGTATCGCTGGCGTCGCCACCTAGCGTTAGATTTCGTTCGTCGACGGTGCCGAGAGGATGGCGCCCCCGGTCGCGAACATGGGAGGAGACCATGGTTCACCGCAGAGAAATCGAGACGTCCGTCCATCGTGAGGACGTGCTCAGGCTTTCCGCCAGCGTCCTGACGATCGGGTCGTTCGACGGCGTGCATCGTGGGCATCAGGAACTGATCGAAACGGCGGTCATCACGGCCCGCAAGCTCGGTGTCCCGTCGGTGGTCTACACGTTCGACCCGCCTCCCAAGGCGCTGCTGTGCGGCGTCCGGCCGCTGACGTCGATCGAGGACAAGGTGGCGAGGATCAGCCTGCTGGGACCGGACCACATCATCGTCGCTCGCTTCGATGCGGCGTATCGGGCCCGCACGGCAGGTGACTTCGTCGGCGAGATCGGCGCGCTGACGCCGCGGGTCATCTGGGTCGGAGCAGACTTCCGGTTCGGTTCCTGCAAGAGCGGCGATCCGCTGCTCCTCGCTCGCTACTTCGACACCCGCATCCTTCCGGCCGTGCGTTGCGAGGCCGGAGAGATCGTGTCGAGCTCGCGTATCCGCGCCCTGAGGGCCTCGGGACGCTCTATCGAGGCCGAGATACTCGAAGGCTGGTCCGGCCGGCCATATGCGCGTGCCGTTCATGCAAGCGGAGGATCACATGTCACAGCCTGAGCAACGGACGTTCCGCGACGCATGCGGGCTTTTCGCCACGGGGGTCAACGTCATCACCACCCATTGGGATGGATACGACCACGGGATGACCGCCAATGCATTCATGTCGATCTCGCTCGACCCGCCGCTGATTGCGATCTCGATCGCCGAGAAAGCGCGCATGCTTGGAAAGATACAGGCCTCGGGCCGATTTGCGGTCAGTGTTCTGGCGTCCGGCAAGGACAAGATCGCCTGGCATTTTGCAGGCAAGCCCAATCCCGAGCTTAACGGTCTGTTCGATTCACTCGACGGGCTGCCGGTGGTCCGCGGTGCGCTCGCCACCTTTTCGGCGGAAGTTCGGGACGAGATCCTTGCCGGCGATCACACGATCTTCGTCGGCCACGTCCGGGCGCTCAACTGGGACAGCAATGCCGATCCGCTGCTGTTCTTCAAAGGCAAGTTCGGCGCGCTCGAAGACACCCGCAAGGCCCCTGCAAGCATGCCGCAGATCGAAACTGAACTCATGTGGTGACCCAAAAACAAACCCACGCTGCCATTCAAGGAGGAAAATATGCGCAATGTGACCCAGCAAAACATCTCGGACGTTGTGATCGCAGCCTTGTCTTCGGACATCCCGGCGCGCAATCGCCAGATTCTCGAGAGCCTGATCCGGCACATCCATGCGTTTTGCATCGAAACCAAGGTGACGCATGCCGAACTGATCCAGGCCTGCCAATTCCTGGTTCGCGCCGGCCACATCTCGGATGACGCCCGCAACGAATTCATCCTGCTTTCCGACATCCTCGGAATAGAGGTCCTCGTCGACATGCTCGACCACACAGTCACGGACGGCGAAAGCGAGTCGACCGTGCTTGGGCCATTCTATCGCGAGAATCCGCCGGTGCTGCCGAAAGGCGCCTCGATCGTCCAGAAGAGCTTCGAAGGCTGTCAGAGCGTGCGCGTCAGCGGCGCAATCAGCGACACGTCGGGGCGGCCCATTCCGGGCGTCATCATCGATGTGTGGGAAGACGCTCCGAACGGGCTCTACGAACAGCAGGATCCGGACCAGCCCGACTATAATTTGCGGGGCCGTTTCCTCACCGATGAAGAGGGCCGGTACGAATTCGTCGGTATCCGCCCGGCGCCGTATCCAATTCCCTACGATGGGGCGGCCGGCGAGTTGCTGAACTATATGGGCCACCATCCGTGGCGGCCGGGGCATATCCACTTCATGATCCAGAAGGACGGTTACCAAAGCCTGGTCTCGCAGATCTACGACGCCGACACGAAGTACCTCGACAACGATGCGGTCTTCGCCGTCAAGGAAAGCCTGATCGGCAAGTTGCACAAAGCGCCTGCCGGATCGGACACGGACCTGGTCATGGAATTCGACTTCAAGCTCAAGCCAAAGGCTGCCGCAATCGCCGTCGCGGCCGAATAACAGTCAGCAATCGACCCGCCTGGTGCTTGCCCAGGCGGGTTCTCCCGAGGGCAGTCGGTATGTCGATCATCGTCACCGAAAACATTCCACCCCGCGCCGCTCCCATCGAGCTTGGGCGCGACACGCGGATCAGATCGATTGCCGCGACCATCATCGAGGCGCCTACAGTTCGGCGCCACAAGCTTTCGAATACCGAGATAGCGCACCAAGGGTTCGTCCTCGTACGCGTCCAGCTTGAAAACGGCGTTACCGGAATTGGTGAGGCCTCCACGCTCGGAGGACCGCGTTGGGCCGAAGAAAGCGTGGAATCTATCTGGGCCGCCATAGCGATCTACCTCGAACCTGCGCTCGTTGGTCAGAACGCCATGCTCTTCGAAGCCAATGCCGTACGCATGTCCAAGGCCGCAACGCGCAATTTCGCGGCAAAAGCAGCGGTGGAGTCGGCGCTCTTCGACGCTGTCGGCCATACGCTCGGCCTGCCCGTCAGTGCCTTGCTTGGCGGACAGGTCAGAGATCGGATGGGTGTCATCTGGGCGCTTGCTTCGGGTGATGCCGGGCAGGAACTCGAGGAGGCGAGGGAAAAGCTCCGGCTGCGCCACCACAAGGATTTCAAGATCAAGCTCGGCTTCAACTCGCCTGAGGCCGACATCGTGCGCTTGCAACATCTTCGTGCCGGCCTGGGTGACGACGTGAAGCTGATCGTCGATGTCAATCAGGCGTGGACCGAGGCGCTTTGCATTCGGCTTTTTCCTGCGCTTGAGGAACTCAATGTCGCGTTGATCGAACAGCCCGTTCAAGCAAGCCAGCGCGAAGCGATGGCGCGCGTCGCGGCCCGCACGCACATTCCGCTTCTCATCGACGAGGCTGCGTTCACCAATTCGGAGCTTGCCAGCGTGGCGACGCAGGCCTGCGGCAGCGTCTATTCGCTGAAGCTGGTCAAGAGCGGCGGCCTCCTGGAACTCAAGCGGGCCGCCGGCATCGCCCAGGCGTTCGGAATCGAACTCTACGGCGGCTGCCTGCTGGAGAGCAGCATCGGCGCCGCGGCCCACATGGCCGTCTTCTCGACACTGCCTCGCCTCGAATGGGGAAGCGAACATTTCGGTCCGCGAATACTGGTCGAGGATCTTGTCGCTACGCCGCTGGTGTTCGAGGAGTTCGAAATACGCGTGCCAGCCGGGCCGGGGCTCGGTGTGACGCTAGACGAGGACAAGGTGCGCATGATGGCGCGTAAGATGTGAGACCGACCATGCCGCGCGTTCGAAACTTACGCCAGCGACTCGACGACATGGCGGCCGCCCTCGAGCGGAGGCCTCATTTGCTGCGGCTTGGCCGCCTCTTCAACGAAACCATCCTGATCGAGGTCGACCAGGACGAATTCTACCTGACCTTCGAGAAGGGAAGGGTTGTCGAGATCAAGGAAGGTCCGAGCAAGAAGCTTCCTTGGCGGTTTGCGCTGCGAGCGAAGGGCGATGCATTGCGCGAATTCTGGCAACCTCTGCCAAAGCCGGGTTTCCATGACATTTTCGGACTGGTGAAATACGGAAACGGCAGCATCGACGGCGATATCCTGACGCTGGTCAAGAACTTGCGGTACTTCAAGGAATTCATGGCGTTGGGACGCAAGGAGGGTTTCTCATGAAATCTTCGATCGAGCCGATCGTGGGCCGCTATGTCAATCTCACGGTGGGAAATGCCCGGCAGCGCATCTACTTCGAGGAAGCCGGCCAGGGCCGTCCGGTCGTGTGCCTTCACACGGCGGGCGCCGACACGCGGCAGTGGCGGTCCATCCTGAACGACGAGGCGTTCACCAGATCCCACCGGTTCATCGCCTTCGACATGCCCTGGCACGGAAAGTCGCTGCCGCCGGAGGGGTTCGAGACCGCGGAGTATCTGCTCTCGACCGAGACCTACATGGAGACGGTGCTGGCATTCTGCCGTTCGGCAGGGCTGGAAAAGCCTTTGCTGGCCGGATGTTCGATGGGTGGGAGGATTGCGCTGCAACTGGCAGCCCTCCATCCTGAATCCTTTTCGGGTTTCATCGCGATCGAGGCGTCCGATTTCCAGCCGGCATGGTATGATATCGATTGGTTTCACCGGCCCGATGCGCATGGCGGCGAAATGGGCGCCGCCCTGGTCTCGGCCAACATCGCGCCGCAGGCGCCCGACGCAGAGCGTTGGACCACACTGTGGATGTTCATGCAGTCCGGGCCAGGCGTTTTTCGGGGAGACCTCAGCTTTTACACGTCCGATGACAGCCTCGTCGGCCGGCTCGCGTCCATCGACACGCGGCGCACGCCCGTCCATATCATGTGCGGCGAGTACGACATGACCTGCACTCCTGAAGACGCGCAACGCACGGCAGCCGCGATCAAGGGTGCCACTCTTGCGATCATGAAGGATCTTGGTCATTTTCCGATGAGCGAGAACCCCACTGCCTTCAGGGCCTATTTCAAGGAGGCACTGGAAAGGGTCACGCGGGTGCCTGCGTGGCTGATGGATGCCTGACGGACGGCGATGGACTTCAAACGGCTGAGCTATTTCCTGGCAGTGGCCGAAGAACTTCATTTCGGGCGCGCCTCGGCGCGGCTCGGAATTGCTCAGCCTCCATTAAGCCGACAGATCGCCCAGTTCGAAAGAGAGATCGGCGCGGCCCTGTTCGACCGCAGCCGCAGCCAGATTCGGCTCACCCAGGCAGGCGAATTGCTGCTGGAGCGGGCAAGGGAAATCCTCGAACGCGTCGACCAGACGGAACGTGAAGTAATGCGGATCGGGCAGGGCGTCGCGGGACGCCTGAGGATCGCGTTCGTCGGAACGGCAACCTTCGGTGTTCTGCCCAACATCATCAGGGCTTTCCGCGCCGCGCATCCGGATATCGAACTGGCGCTTTCGGCCATGAACAATGCCGAGTTGCGACGAGCCCTGATCCAGCGGGAAATCGACATTGCGGTGGCGCGCCCGTCGATCGAAGACGCGGAGGTCAAATCCGAAACGCTCGTGAAGGAACCGCTCGTGCTGGCGCTTCCCGACAGCTATGCCAATCGTGAGCAACCATTCCATCTCGCAGATTTCAAGAATGCTACTTTCGTCCTCTTTCCGCGGCGCCCACGGCCAAGTTACGCGGACTATGTGCTCGACGTATGCAAGGTTGACGGCTTTGTTCCTGCCTTGCAGGTCATGGCCCAGGACTATCTTACGGCGATGAGCCTTGTTTCAGTTGGCGTCGGCATCTCGATCGTGCCAGCATCGGTCAGCGAAAATCAACGGCCCGGCATTGTTTATCGGAAATATAAAGGCCACAATCCGGGAACCGAGCTTTCACTCAACTATCGACGAGACAACCGCTCGCCGCATTTATTCGGCTTTCTTGAACTGGCTCGGAAAATAGCGCGGGCTTCGCACTCGGGTCCGCCGGTCTGAATACATCGCGTTGGCAATGCGATGATCGCGGACATGACCGAAGTGGAACTGGTTTAGCTCAGGGCGTCGTCGTCTCCGCCACCCGCGGCGTCTTGCGCTGGAGGTTGAGCGGGCGCTCGACGCCCCCTCGAGACGCGACCATGAGTGGGAACGGCTCAGCCCATACCAAGACGCAATAATTTAGGTTACCTTTCTGGGACTGAGCTGTGGCGACCTATGGTCGGGTCGGATCACGTGGGAGACCTTCCTCCAATCTCAAAAGGCGCATCCATGCGTCGATCGCTATTTCAGAAGTATTTCTTAGTCTTGTTCGCGGCGGCCATTTTTCCGATGGCTGCCGGTGGCATCAGCAACACGTGGTTCAGCTATGTCGACCAGCATGCGATCCTCAGTGCCCTGCTGCGGTCCGAGGCAACATCGGCGGCCGACAAAATTGAGAGCTTTCTTGACAGCATCCAGCTCACGCTCGGCTCGACGATCTCCCCGGAAGGGAATATGGCCAGCGTGAAACAGCTTCGGCTTCTTGCCGTACGAGCGATGCACCAGGCCCCGGGAATCCTCAGCATCAGTATTGTCGACGGTACTGGCGCGGAGCGGCTGCACATTTCTCGCACTGGCAAAAACAGGACAGAAAGCGGGGCGGATCGCTCAGGCGATCCCGCTGTCGTGGGCGTCAGGACGGCGAAGGTCTGGTACGGCCCAGTCATTTATCGCCCGGGTTCCGAACCCTCCATAACCATGGCGATGGCCAGTTACGACAATTTAGTCGTCGCGAACTCGGTCATCGCCGAAATCAGTCTGAAGCCTGTCTGGCTCATCGTTTCCGAAATCCGCGTGGGCCGCAGCGGCCAGGGATTTGTCATCGACCAGGCCGGCCGCCTCATCGCTCACCCCGCGATCAGCAAAGTGATGCAGGGCGCCGACGAGAAAGCAGCGTTGGCCCTGCGCGAATTGCAGGATGCGATCGCTGCCGCAGGCGGCACTGCGATTGCAAGCCGCAACGCCGAGAATGAACGCGTTGTGACTGCTGGCGCGCCGGTTACCGCGGCCGGCTGGACGGTAATTGTCGAGCAGTCGAAGGCTGAGGCTTTTGCACCTCTATACGCTTCATTGTGGCGGACCGGCGGGTTGTTGTTCCTCGCCACAGTCTTTGCGGCGGTGCTCGCATATTGGCTTGCCAGACGGATGAGCGGGCCTATCCTCCTGTTGGAGGAGGGTGCTCTCAAGATCGGTGCTGGACAGTTCGATCACCGGATCAACATCTCCACTGGAGACGAACTTGAGCGCTTGGCTGCTCGATTCAACCAAATGGCGCAGGAACTTGCCACATCGCGGGACCGCGCGGAGCGACTGACGCGGTTGAAGCGCTTCCTTGCACCACAGGTTGCGGAACTCGTAGAGAAGGCCGGTGACGAGCGAATGCTCGCTGGACAGCGCGCAGAAGTGGTCGCTGTTTTTAGCGACCTACGTGGCTTTACTGCATTTTCAGCGCACGCTGAGCCTGAGAACCTCATGCAGGTCCTGCGTGAGTACTATGAGGCGCTCGGCGCGATCATCACCAAGTATGAAGCAACGCTGACCAGTTTTTCGGCGGATGGATTGATGATTCTCGTCAACGCCCCGGTTCCATGTGAAGGGCCGGCGCTTCATGCCGTAAAAATGGCTGTCGACATGCAGGATTCCACACAAGAGCTCATATCTGGGTGGCGGCAGCGTGGTTATGAGATTGGCTTCGGCATGGGTCTCGCTATGGGATGGGCAACGGTGGGTCGAATTGGCTATGAGGCCCGCGCTGACTACACCGCAATTGGCAATGTCGTGAACTTGGCATCGAGGCTGTGTTCGTCCGCTGAAGATCGACAAATCCTTATCGATTATTCCGTGGCGCGCCATTTGCCTGGCAACACGCCGATCGTTGACCTCGGTACGCGCCAGTTCAAAGGCCTCGAAGGGCACGTTCGCGTCTACAATGTTGAGACGCAAGGAAGCGAACGACCGAATTTAGATTCTGCTGAGAATGACGCCAGGGAAAAGGGCTAGGCTTCTCTGCCTCGACGTCCGTAATCGTTCTTCCCTGCACCACAAGCGGACCTACTGCTTCTGGCCAATCTCAGCCGTCGTGGGCGCAGCCTGCCGCGCTCCGAGGTGCGAAAAATGCGATGCTGGCGCAGCTGAAAACCGTCGAACGAAATCTGCTGGGGCGGTAAGCCGTCGCATCGCGGCAGAGCTGCAGCAAGAGACCGCTGAGCCCGCAGCGCGGACGCCGCTCGGCTCGCGCTGGTAGTAGGGCGGCTGGACGCCCGCGCCCCCGCCCCCCGGGTCATGGCAGGCGAGAGCGGTGCCGATTGCAGAGGCCCATCAGGCGACGGCGGTCAACTTCGCGTAGTCCTGCGCTTAGCCCCCCTACCGAAGCTGCTCCTTACCTTCCGATTTGCGACGCGACCGACATCATCGCCTCAGAGTTCGGGTGGGCGCCCAAGCCGCCATCGAAAACCTCGGAGAACGTCCAGCGAACGACGCCGTTGCGGTCGAGCAGGAACTGGCCCATGAGCTGGCCCACGCCGGTCGCCATCATTTGCTGGTCCGCCTCAGCGATATCGTAATTATCTATTTTGTTCAGATATTCGAGCGTGGCAAACGGATCCATCGGCTCAGGCATTTCGCCCGGCACGTTGAGCCGCATCGCCCTCACATCGCTCATTGAGACCTTGTGCGGCCATGCGCTCTCGCCCTCGGTGATCTGCATATTGGGGAGCCCAAAAGCGCGGTGTGAAGCCCGCTCAGGATCAGACGCCGCGAGCAGAGTCGGCATCGGATGATAACGGAGATAAAGGCGTGCCCGTTCGATGGGCGTGTTCACCACCGTCAGGGTTTCGATGCCCTTTGCGTTAAGGGCTGGTGTGAGCAGCGAAACCGTTGCGATATGACGCCTGCAAAAAGGACAATGGAGACCTCGATACAATCCGACCAGCACTGGCTTCTCGCCGCGGAAATCGTCGATAGCTATCTTGCCCTCGCGAGTGATCGCGTCGAGCACGAAATTGGGCGCCGTTTCGCCAAGTTGCAGCGGGCCTATGTCGAGACGTTCTGACATGCTGATCCCTCCTCGCGGGCCAATCGACAACAGATGTGCGGGCGGGTGGCTTGAGCCCATGTTGCGGCACATACGTCCTTGGGTCTGCTGAAATGGCGGTCGGCCTAGGACGGCGTCGACAGTCCATTCATAGCACGGAGGGAACCGCTTTTACACTAGATGGCGCCCCGCGAACACCGCACCTTCTCGGGCAGACGATCCCACAAAGATTATGCTTCCGTACGCGTTCCGCAACGATGCAACTGCTGTCCAGCTTGCAACAGCTTTTGTATCGCGGGAATGGCGGCTATGGGTCGCTTCTGAAGGGCAGCTTCCCGGCCATTCGAGCGCAAACCTGTCCGTCAGCAAACGGCGCCATCACAGCCGGCGCAAGCTGATTGGCCTGGGCGTCGGATCCGGCGGCTCGGATCCGGCGCTCGATCAGTTGCGGCTGTTGAGATGCCGCACCTTGCGCAGTTGCGGAAACAGCACCGCCCACAGTCCGGCGACGGCAATCGCGCCGACGCCACCGATCACCACGGCCGGCACGGTGCCGATCAGCGCCGCCATGGTGCCGGCGCGGAACTCGCCGACTTCGTTGGAGGCGCCGACGAAGACCTGGTTGACGGCGTTGACGCGGCCGCGGACCTCATCCGGCGTCCACAGCTGGATCAGCGTCTCCCTGATGTAGACGCTGAACATGTCGGTGGCGCCGAGGCCGGCAAGGGCCAGGATCGACAGCCAGGTGATGGTGGAAACGCCGAACAGCACGGTGAAGGCGCCAAACCCAGCCACGAAGCCGAGCATGATCTTGCCGGCATTGTCGCGCAGCGGATGCCCGGCAAGCCAGACCGCGACGCAGATGGCGCCGATACCAGGCGCCGAGCGCAGCAGGCCGAGGCCCCAGGGGCCGAGCTCGAGAATGTCGCGGGCATAGACCGGCAGCAGCGCCGAGGCGCCCGACAGAAGCACGGCGAAGAGGTCGAGCGAGATGGCGCCGAGCACGATCTTCTCGCTCCAGATGTAACGGAAGCCGGCAAACAGCGTCTCCATCGTCGGCTTGTCGGTAGCGCTTTGCTGGGCGGGCTTGGGAATGGTGAAGATCAGCAAACCGGCCACCAACATCAGCAAGGAGGCGACGGCATATGCTGCTTCGGCCGAGACGCCATAGAGCAGGCCGCCGGCAACCGGGCCGACGATCGTCGCCGTCTGCCAGGCGGACGAGTTCCAGGCGATCGCATTGCCGAAATCCTCCGGTGGCACCAGATTGGCGAACAGCGAAGAAGAGGCCGGCCCGTAAAAGGCGCGCGTCATTCCGAATAGAGCCAGCACAATGAAGATCGGCAGCGGACTGCCGAGGCCGCGCAAGGTCAGGAACAGGAGAACGAGCGCACAGCCCGCCTCGATCACCGTCGCCAGCGCCATGATGAGGCGGCGGCCGAAACGGTCGGCGACGACGCCGGTGACCAGCACCAGCAGCAGCGACGGCAGGAACTGGACGATACCGACAATGCCGAGATCGAAGGGATCGCGGGTCAGATCATAGATCTGCCAGCCGACGGCGACGGACACGATCATGGTGGCGAAGGTGGTCAGGAACCGCGCCGCCCAGTAGCTCAGGAAGGAGCGGTGGCGGAAAGCGGCGTAGCGCTGGTCGGGCGATGTCTGGGAATGGGATGTCATGGATATAGCCCCGTTTGCTTTGGCATTCGCCGACGGGGCACTTCCCAGAAATGGGCGCTGTTCCGGCCAATGAGACTTATCAAAGTTCGGGGCGCGTATGCGTTATAATGGGCCTTGGATCAAGGTTTTTCGCCGGGCTCGCCCGACCGCACGCCGAGTTACTGTCGCAATGCGGCGGAGATGGCGTCGAGACCGCCCTGCAATTCCGCCTCTTTCGGCCAGCCGAAACCGATGCGGAAAAAGCGCTTCGGCATATCGAACCAGTGGCCGGGCCCGACATAGGTGCCGTGGATTTCCAGCAGGTTGACGTAGAAGCGGTCGAGGTCGAAATCGGCGCCGACATTCAGGCCGGGAAAGCCGACGACGCCGCCTTGCGGCCGCACCCAGTCGACCAGAGGCTCGCGGTCTATCCAGGCCTGGACGATGTCGCGGCGCTTGGCCATGTCGGGCAGCAGCGCGCCCAGGAAAGCGTCGCGGCGCTCCAGCATGCCGCGCGCAATGCCTTCGTCGATGACGCTGCCGCAAATGCCGATCTGCTCCTTGGCGGCGAGGAAGCGCTCCTGAAGGTGGGCATCCCTGGTGATCAGCCAGCCGATGCGGATGCCGGGAATACCGAAGGCCTTCGACAGCGACGAGACACTGATGGCCTTGGGGCTGAGCGAGGCGGCCGCCGGCAGGCGCGTTCCGTAGGACAGATCGCGATAGGTTTCGTCGACCAGCAGGTGGCAGTCGCTCGCTTCGGCCAGCGCAATCAGCGAATCGAGATCGGCCCGATCCATCATTGTGCCGGTCGGGTTGTGCGGGCAGGTGACGCTGATCAGCTTCGTGTTCGGCTGCATGCTTGCCGCGACGCTGCCGACATCGACGGCAAAACCTTTGTCGAAGTCGAGGTCGACATAGGAGATGGCGCAGCCGATCGCCTTGGGGGTCTCGATGTTGGTGGCATAGTTCGGGCGGACGACGACGAGATGGTCGCGCTCGGACAAAAGCGAGGTCGAAATGATGAACAGGGCGCCCGCCGCACCGGCGGTGACCAACACGTCGTCAGGCGAAATGCCGGAATCCTGCGCCGCGATCAGCGCCCGCAAATCCTTGTCGCCGCGATGCTCGCCATAGAACAGCGTGAGGTCCGGCAGCGACAGGCCGATGTCGGAGAGTTTCTGGTCGGCGATCGAGCTTTCGGAGAGGTTGAACCGGATGCGGTCGTAACCGTATTCCTCCGGCGCCTCTTTCTCGATCACCATTCTGGCGTAGTTCATGGCCGCTCCCCCAAAGTCCTGACATTTCAGAGGTACAAGCCATAAAAACACGAAGCCTGCCAAGAGCCGGATGATTTCAGGTCTGTTCGACCTGAAATCTGAATCCGTCTCTTAAATCAAAGAGAGAGCATGATGTCGTCCGAAAAACCGCTTCACACTTTTCGGCATCATGTTCTAGCTCATTCGCCGGCAGGCTTCTGTTCCAGAAGTCCAAACTGTTGGCTCAGCGCCGACCAACTGATGATCAGGCCGGGACCTTGGCCTTGCGACCCTTGGCCTTGGCCGGAGCGGGCGCGGGCGCGGCCTTGCGGCCGAGGCCGATCGACTTGGCGAGCTCGGAGCGCGACGCCGCATAGTTGGGGGCGACCATCGGATAGTCGGCCGGCAAGCCCCATTTGGTACGGTAGGCTTCCGGCGTCAGGTTGAAGTGGACGCCGAGATGGCGCTTCAGCGATTTGAACTTCTTGCCGTCTTCGAGGCAGATGATGTAGTCCGCCGTCACCGAGCGCTTGGGATTGACGGCTGGGACCTGCGGCGGCGCCACCGGAGCCGGCGGCTGGCTGAGCCCGCCGATCGACGCCGCAACGCTGGCGATGAGATCGCTCAGGCCGGCAACGGGCAAGCGGTTCTTCTCGACGTAAGCGGACACGATATGGGCGGTTAGCTCGAGCAGGTCGATGTCCTTGTCAGAGTCGTTGCTGTCGTCGGCCAATTTATCTCTCCGTCGCTAGGGGGGTGGCGAAAACTCCCAGAGCTGTCCCAGCGGAGCCGGAAATTCGCTCTAGTCATTTGTTTTGCCGCGTTTGTACGGTTGCGCCAGATGATTCCATCCGGTGCAACCGATCTAATCGCCAAATCTGCGTAACGCAATGACTTCGTATCACGTCACACGTCATTTTGAACGACTATACTGAATCTTAATACTATCGGACGATCAGCGCCCCGTCGCGCCATAGTCGAAAGCCGCCCTCGAAAGCGCGCGTATTGTCGCCGCGCCTGGATTTGGCGGGCAATTCATCAAGCTTGTCCACGTTGCCGCCGCCGATGACGATGTAGTCCGGCTGCAGCGCCGCACACAGCCGGTCGACGACGTCGAAGACGTATATGCGCCATTTCTTCTTGCCGTATTTCTCCAGGCCGCGCTCGCCGACATAGTCCTCGAAACTGCGGCCCTTGCGGTAGGGCAGATGCGCCAATTCCATCGGCTGGCCGACATTGTCGAGGATCATGGCAGCACCCAGGCCAGTGCCGAGGCCGAGGAACAGCATGCGCCCGCGATCGTAGCTGCCGATCGCCTGCAGCAGCGCATCGTTGACGACCTTGACCGGCTTGCCGAAGGCCTTGCTGAAGTCATAACCGTCCCAGCCCTTGCCGAGATTGGCAGGGTCGAGCGACGGCATGTTGTTGCCGACAGGGCCGGGATAGCCCATCGAGATCACATCATAGGCCAGACCCTCGGCAAGCGTTTTCACCGTAGCCACCATCTGCTGCGGCGTCAGGTCCCGTCCGGAATCGGCGCGGCGCGGCTCGCCGCCGGCGCTGGTGAGGATTTTTACATGCGAGCCGCCGACATCGATCGTCAGCACGACCGGTTCGGCCTCGGCCTTCACGGGGTTGGCTGCCTTGGCCATGTCGTTTCCTCCGCTCACCAGAGCATGATGCCGAAAAGTGTGAAGCGGTTTTCTCGGACAAGCGGGAACCGTTTGTCTAGGCATCATGCTCTAGACTAGGTCGGATTGATCCAGCCATTCGGCGGGCCGAAGCTGGCCATGGCGTCGGCGGGCCCCCAGGTCTTCGGCTCGTAGATGTACGGCGGCGTGGTGTCGCCAAGCACCGGGCCGACGATGCGCCAGGCCAGTTCGCTGGCGTCCTGGCGGGTGAACAGCTGGCCATTGCCGTTCATCGCATCGCCGATCAGCCGCTCATAGGGCGGCATGTCGCCCTTCGAGTCGTCGAGCGCGGTGAGTTCGACCTGCTCGCCGACCATGTCGTCGCCGGGGGCCTTGCGCTGCGCACCGATCGAGATCGCCACCTGCGGATCGATACGGAAGCGCACATAGTTGGCGTCGCCCGGCTTGATCGGATCGAAGACATCGAGCGGCGGCCGCTTCATCCGCACGATCACTTCGGTCACATGCACCGGCATGTTCTTGCCGGCGCGGATGAAGAATGGCACGTCCTGCCAGCGCCAGGTGTCGACCATGAAGCGCACAGCGGCAAAGGTCTCGACCGGCGAATTCGGCTTCACACCGGGCTCGGCGAGATAGCCGGTGAACTGGCCGCGCACGACGTCGTCCTTGGTCAGCGTGCGGATCGCGCGCAGAACCTGCACCTTCTCATCGATCAGATCGTCGGCCGAGCGGCCGACGGGCGGCTCCATGGCGAGCAGCAAAAGGATGTTGAGCAGATGGTTTTCGATCACGTCGCGGATAGCGCCGACATCGTCATAGAACTTGCCGCGACCCTCGATGCCGAAATCCTCGGCCATGGTGATCTGCACGCTTTCGACGAAGTTGCGGTTCCAGATCGGCTCGAGGAAGGAATTGGCGAAGCGGAAATAGAGCAGGTTCTGGATCGCCTCCTTGCCGAGATAGTGGTCGATGCGGAAGATCGATTGCTCGTCGAACACCAGATGCAGCACCCGGTTTAGCCAGCGCGCCGATTGCAGGTCGTGGCCGAACGGCTTTTCCACCATCAGGCGCGCGCCATGCGCGGTGCCGGATTGTTCGAGGCCTTGGACCACGGTCTCGAACATGGTCGGCGGCACGGCCATATAGTGCAGCGGCCGCTGCGCCGGGCCGAGCGCGCCTTTCAGTTTGTCGAAGGTCGCCGAATCCCGATAGTCGCCGCTTACATAGCGCAGCAAGGAGGCGAATTTGGCGAACACCTCTTCGTCGACCGTGCCGACGGCGTTGACGATCCCGTCGCGGGCGCGCGCCTGCAGTTGCTTGATGTCCCAGGCGTCGAAGGCGACGCCGATCACCGGCTCGGTCAGCGTCCCCTTGGCGACCATCTGGTAGAGCGCCGGAAATATCTTCTTGTGGGCGAGGTCGCCGGTGGCACCGAAGAGCACCAGCGTGTCGGACCGTTCCTGGCTCATGCGTGCGTCCCCTGTCGCCTTCACTTGCCGGCCTTCGGCTTCTCGACATGGCCGCCAAAGGCGTAGCGCATGGCCGACAACAGCTTGTCGGAGAATTCGGATTCGCCTTGCGAGGAGAAGCGGTCGAACAGCGCCGAGGACAGCACCGGCGCCGGCACACCGGTGTCGATCGCCGCCTTCAGCGTCCAGCGTCCTTCGCCGGAATCAGAGACGCGGCCGCCGAACTGAGCCAATGCCGGATCGCTCTTCAGTGCGCCGGCGGTCAGGTCGAGCAGCCAGGAGCCGATGACGCTGCCATGGCGCCAGACCTCGGCCACGGCGGCCAAGTCGATGTCGAACTGGTAGTATTGCGGGTTTTCCAGCGGGCTGGTCTCGGCATCTGCGGTGCGCTGCCTTTTGCCGGCATTGGCCGACTTCAGGATGTTCATGCCTTCGGCATAGGCGGCCATCACGCCATATTCGATGCCGTTGTGGATCATCTTGACGAAGTGCCCGGCGCCGCTGGGCCCGCAATGCAGATAACCGAACGGTGCTGTCCCGGCGGCCGTGTCCGGCGTGGCGCCGGCGTCGGCGCCGGGCGCCAGTGTGGCGAAGATCGGATCGAGATGTTTCACCGCCACGTCGGGGCCGCCGATCATCAGGCAGTAGCCGCGCTCCAGGCCCCAGACGCCGCCGCTGGTGCCGACGTCGACATAGTGCAGGCCCTTGGCCGCGAGTTCGGCGGCCTGGTCGACGGCGTCGTGATAGTAGGAATTGCCGCCGTCGATGATGATGTCGCCGGGTTGCATCAGCGCCGCCACCTGGTCGGCGATCTTGCCGGTGATCGCCGCCGGCAGCATCAGCCAGGCGCTGCGTGGCTTGGACAGCTTGCCGATGAACTCCTCCATCGAGGCAGCACCTATGGCGCCGTCGGCGACCAGGCCGGCAACGCTTGCCGGGTTGATGTCGTAGACGACGCATTCATGGCCGTCGCGCATCAGGCGGCGCACCATGTTGGCGCCCATCCTGCCCAGTCCCATCATTCCGATCTGCATGGTGTTGTCCTAGTCGCTGGAGGAGAGAAAATTACCGGATCTTTCATTTGAGCACGATCTTTAGACAAACGGTTTCCGTTCGTCTGAGAAAATCGGTTCCCACTTTTCGGGATCATGCTCCTGGCTCTTCAATGCCGACGGTGAAGTCGACATTCTCCCAACGGTCGCCGTCGGGCCAGAAAAAAGTGAAGACGATCGTGTTACCTGGCGGAATATCGGCCACGAGCAAGTCCGCCAGATGAACACCCAGTGCGTTTTCGGCTGTGTGGATTTCGTGGTTGGTCTGCCAATGATCGCTGCTCCAGCGGATCAGCGCCTGCTGCAGCAATTCGACGCGCAGCGTCTTGCCTGCATCCATGGTGCGCAGCTTGTTGTTGAAGCGCCATATCCTCAACGGCGAGCCGGTTTTGTCGTTGATGTAGCGTTTGACGCCTTGCGGCGGCATGTCGAAGACGACGCCGTCGCGCAGCGAACGCAAGAGCTTGATGTGTTCCGAATGCGCCCAGACCAGCGGCATGGCGCTGCCCGACGGACGACCCAATTGCAATTCGCGCTCCGGGATGTCGGCGCTGTCCCAAACCTGTTCCGGCAGCAGGCCGCCCGCGCCTGCCGAAGCCTCGAACGTGTTCAGCAAGCTTGCCGCCTTGTCCTTATGGCCGGCGGCCAGTTCGTAATGGGCGCGTTCGCCGGCGAGCAGGGGCCAGGGCCGGCCCTGGCCGGTGCCGTCGAAGGGTGCGCCATCGGCTTGCTCGCCATAACCGTCGCTGGTGTAGCGGTACCACAAAGGACCCTGTGGCAGGTCGCAGCGCAATTGCGCGTCAATGATCTTGACCGTATCGATGATGCGCGGGTCGTCGGCGGCCCTCAGGCCGAAACGCACCAGCGCCAGCGCGTCCGGGCTGACAATCGCCTCGGCCGGCTTGTCGGTGTCGCCCGGCGGTCGGTTCTTGATCGGCACGAAACCGTCCTTCGGCGATGCGGCGCCGCCGGCATCGTCGGCCGGCGCGATGCGGATATAGTAGCCGTCGACACCGGCCTCCCGGCATTCCGGTGTGCCGCTGACATAGGTCCAGCGCTCGATCTGGTCGTTCCAGCAGTCGGCAACCTCGCGCAAATAGTTAGCCGGCTCTGGTTTGCCGGAGACGTCGAACAGGTCGGCGGCGCCAAGCAGCGCCGAGATCTCGACGGCAAGCGTGAACGGGCTGTAGCCGGCATCCTCTTCCCAGCGATCCTGCCCGGTAACAGGGCCGTTGCGCACGACATAGGACGCCGCCTTCTCGATCATCGGCATGAAGGCGGCGAGTTTGGCGCGTGGCAGGTGTCCGGCACGGTGCAGCGCATCGGCAAGCAGCAGCGGGAAGGCGCATTCGTCCATCTGGATGCCCGGCCAATAAAGCGAGCCGTCGAGCCACACATTCTGCGGCCAATGACCGTCCGGCTGCTGGATGGAGCGGAGATAGGCGAGGATCTCCAGCGCCTGGCTCGGATCGCCGGCAGCCAGAAAGCCGCCCGCTGTTTCGACGAGGTCGCGCGGCCAGACCAAATGATAGCCGCCGAGGTCATCGTCGCCCTTGCTCGCCCCCCACGGGATCGACAGGCTGGCGACGGCAGCACCTGGCCTGGCCAGAGACAGGTGCGTCGCCAGCACCGCAGTGCTGACGCGGTATGTGTCGAGGCCGGATGCATCATGGCGGTCGAGCTGAAGCAGGCTGTCCTGCCATTTCCGCCATTTCGCGACATAGGTCTTTGCCGCCGGCTCAAAACCGCGCTTCAAGCTGGCGGTGGCGTTTTCGGCGGCTTCGTCTGGCGTCGCCCCAAAGCCGAGCGCCAGCAAGGCCGTGCCGTTGCCTGAGGAAAAGCCGATCTCGCCGGTCAGCGCGACATTGCCGTCTTCGGCGCGCTGGCAGGCCGGATCGAGCCGGCCGCCGCGGCTGAGCTGCTGCCAGCCATCGGAGAAACCGACATAGCCGGCCGAGCAGTCGCCCCAAGGCAGCGACGAGGCAAGCGCCAGGCAAACACCGCGCCCGGAGGCGAACAGCATCGGCTGGCCCTTGTGCTCGCCGACCCAGGCGGTGTTGCCCATGCCGGCATTGACGAGATGCGGCGCCAACAGGACGTAGACGCGGTAGTCGGCGGCCACGCCTTCAAGCGGCGTGAAGCTGGTCTCCTGCAAAAGCGCCGGGCGCGCCGGATCGGTCAGAATGCGCTTCTCGATCCGGTAGCCCGCCGTCGCATTGATCAGCCGGTAGGCGGGCACGCCATGCTCGAACGGCTCGATGGTGTGCGTGGCATCGCGCTTCTCCTCGGAGAACCAGCCGTTGGGGCCGGTGACCAGCAGCCCCATGTCGCGCGTGCAGGCGCTGTCGAGGCCGGGATAGTAGACTTCGTTGACGATGCCGTGACTGAGCGTGAACCAGACACGGCTCGCCGGCGAAAGCGCTGCGCCAACGCCGCTCTTGGCGCTCGACGTCCAGCGCGCCGGAATTCCGGGCGCGCCTTCGGCTAGGGTCGGCGTCGCTGCCATGCGTGGTCTCCTGGACCCTTCCCTAGACCAGCATGCAAGCGCTTTTCAATCGCCGCACCGCAAGTTGATCGTGAAACCGGTACCGACCGCAGTTGACAAGTGGAGCCATCTGAATTTGTCTGACAATAGATAAAAAACAGGGCGCGAATGCCAAAACCATCAGAAGCAGTCGGCGGGGCCGACAACCATGGGAGGAACTACAGCATGAAGAAACTACTCGTCTTAGGCGCCCTAGCGGCAATGCTCGCCTCGGGCACGGCGCTGGCCGACACCAGCGGCAAGAAGATCGCCTTCTCCAACAATTACGCCGGCAATTCGTGGCGCCAGGCGATGCTCGACAGCTACGGCATCGTCACCAAGAAGGCGGTCGAGGACAAGATCGTCGGCGCGGCCGATATCTTCACCACCGCCGACAAGGAAGTGCCGACCCAGGCAGCGCAGGTGCAGAACCTGATCCTGCAGGGCTATGACGCCATCGTCATCAACGCGGCGTCGCCGGATGCGCTCAACGGCGCCATCAAGCAGGCTTGCGATGCCGGGATCGTCGTCGTCTCCTTCGACGGCACCGTGACCGAACCCTGCGCCTACCGCGTCGTCGTCGACTTCAAGGACATGGGCAAGCAGGAAGTCGAGCAGATGGCCAAGTTCCAGCCCAAGGGCGGCAATCTGCTGGAAATTCGCGGCCTGGCCGGCACCTCGATCGACGATGCCATCCATGCCGGCATCCTCGAAGGCGTTGCCGCGCATCCCGAGTTCAAGATCGTCGGTTCAGTTACCGGTGACTGGGACCAGACGACGGCGCAGAAGGCGGTCGCGACCATCCTGCCGTCGCTGCCCGACATCGTGGGCATCGTCGACCAGGGCGGTGACGGCTATGGCGCCGCACAAGCCTTCGCCGCCGCCGGCAAGCCCCGCCCGACCATCATCATGGGCAACCGCCAGGACGAGCTGAAGTGGTGGAAGGAGCAGAAGGACAAGGACGGCTACCAGACCTGGTCGGCCTCGATCGCGCCCGGCGTCTCGTCGCTGGCCTTCTGGGTGGCGCAACAGGTACTCGACGGCCGTACCGACATCCCGCACGATCTGCTGGTGCCGTATCTGGCCTTCACCCAGGACGACTTCGAGACCGAGCTGCCGAAGATCAAGGAGGGCGGCGTCGCCACCCACGAATACAGCCAGGAAGACGCCATCGCGGCGATCAAAGCCAACATCAAGTGATCGCAGGCCGGTTGCCGTCCGCATCGCCAACCGGATATCGTTGAGCATGCTCAAGGCGAATACCGACATCATCAGACTGAACGGCGCCGAAAAACATTTCGGCGCCGTTCGGGCGCTTAACGGCGTCGACTTTCATGCCGGCGCCGGTGAATGCGTCGGGCTGGTCGGCCATAATGGCGCTGGCAAGTCGACGCTGATGCATATGGTGGCCGGCACACTGCGGCCCGATGGCGGCCAGATCGCGGTGCGCGGCAATGCCGAAACCGACTACTCGGTGGCGCGCGCGCTCACGCTCGGCATACGCTGCGTGTTCCAGGAGCTGTCGCTGTGCCCAAACCTCAGCATCGCCGAGAACACGCGCATCAATCATCCGGCACTGACCGGCTTCGGCTGGCGGCGCAAGGCAGCGGATCTGATCGCCGCCAAGCTGGACGAAATCTTTCCGGATCATGGCATTTCTGCGGATGACATTGCCGGCGACCTGTCCATCGGCCGGCGGCAGATGGTCGAGGTGGCGCGCGCCTTCACGGTGACGCGCGATCCGCTCGACCTTGTCATCCTCGACGAGCCGACTTCCTCGCTCGATGCGCACACGGCGGGCCAGTTGCTGGCCTTCGTGCGCCGCTTCGTCGCCGCCGGCGGCAGCTGCATCCTGATCTCGCATGTGCTGGGTGAGGTGCTGCAAAATGCCGATCGCATTGTGGTGATGCGCGACGGCAAGGTGGTCGCCGCCGATGCGGCAAAGGCGTTCGACCGCGACCGGCTGGTCGCGACGATGGGTGGCGCGGAAGCGCGGGAGAAAATTGCAGCGGAGATCGCCGCCGCCAGACCAGCGGCCGGCCCGGTCAGGGTGCGGGCACGGCCGGCGCGGCAAGAGGATGGCAAAGAGCTCGTTGCGCGTGCCGGTGAAATCATCGGCCTTGCCGGGCTCGCCGGCCATGGCCAGACCGACCTGTTGCTGGCGATTTTTGCCGCTGCATCACGTGCAAAGACGGGCGTCGAGGTCACTGCGCCGGTGGCGCTGGTGGCCGGCGACCGCCAGTCGGATGGTATCTTCCCGCAATGGTCGATTGCGGAAAATATCGGCATCCGCTCACTGGCGCGGTTGCGCAAAGGGCTGCTGATCTCGCCGCTGCGCGAGGCTGAGCTCGCCGAATTCTGGAAGCAGAAGATCGGCATCCGCACACCAGATATGACCAACAACATCTTTTCGCTGTCCGGCGGCAACCAGCAGAAGGCGCTGTTTGCCCGGGCGCTGGGCTCGGATGCGCAGATCGTGCTGATGGACGACCCGATGCGCGGCGTCGACATCGGCACCAAGCTCGAGGTCTACGACCTCGTGCGCGAGGAAGCGGCCAAGGGCCGGACCTTCCTCTGGTACACCACCGAGACCGAAGAGCTCGACAATTGCGACCACATCCATGTCTTCAAGAACGGCCGCATCGTCGCCAATCTCACACGCGACGAGCTGACGGAGGAAAAGATCATCCAGTCCTCATTCGGCGACGCGGCCTGAGATGACGGCAATCGCTCCCGGCACTACTTCCTCGCCGCGCAGCAGCGCCGCCCGCGCACGCCTGCTGCGCAGCCTGTTGCCGGCTTTGTCGCTGGCGCTGGTGCTGATCGCCATCGCCTGGCTCAATCCGCGCGCCATCAGCTATTTCGGCTTCAGCCTGATGCTGAACCTGGCGATCCCGATCGCGCTGGCGACGATCGCGCAGATGTTCGTCATTGCCGGCAATGAGCTCGACCTGTCGATCGGTACCTTTGTCGGTTTCGTCGGCTGCGTCACCGCGACATGGCTGAAGGATGCGCCACTGATCGGCGTGGCTATCCTCCTGGGGTCCATCGGCGTCTATGCGCTGCTCGGGGCGCTGATCCATCTGCGCAACCTGCCGTCGATCGTGGTGACGCTGGGCATGAGCTTCGTCTGGCAGGGACTGGCCATCCTGGTCCTGCCGAAACCCGGCGGCAAGGCGCCGGACTGGCTGCTGGCGCTGATGTCCTTCAACCCGCCCTTCATTCCGTTCCCGATCATCGCCGCGCTGGTGATCGCGGCGGCGGTGCATTTCGGCCTGATGCGGACTTCCTATGGCGTCATCCTGCGCGGCTCCGGTGGCAATCCGGCCGCACTTCGGCGCGCTGGCTGGTCGCTGCTCCGGACCAAGATCGTGCTGTTTGCACTGACCGGCCTCTTCGGTGTGCTGTCCGGCATGGCGCTGATCGGCATCACCACTTCGGCCGATGCCAATATCGGCAACGGCTATACGCTGCTGGCGATTGCCGGCGTCATTCTCGGCGGCGGCGAATTCGTCGGCGGCCGGGTGTCGCCGATAGGGGCCGTGCTCGGCGCACTGACGCTGGCGCTCGCGGCCTCGCCGCTGCTCACCTTCATGCACATTCCGCCGGACTGGCAGGTCGCCGCCAACGGCGCCATCCTGATCATCGTGCTGGCGGCTCGCGTCCTGATCAGCCGCAGGGAGAGGTAGTGATGACGCTGGTGAAGACGCTCGCTGCCAAACCCTGGATCTGGTCCTTCCTCGGCGCGTTGCTGGTCTGGCTGGCAACCATCGCCTTCACCGGCGGCTATGGCGCCGGCGGCATGGTCACGGCCGCACTGTCGCTGGCCGTCTTCACCGTCATCGTCGGCGTCGGCCAGATGTTCGTCATCACGCTTGGCCCCGGCAATGTCGACCTGTCGCTGCCGGCCAATATCGGACTCGCCAGCGCCGTCGCCATGAAGGTTATGGATGGCAGCGATTCCATGATCGTTGTTGGGCTGCTGGCGGCGCTCGCCTGCGGTGCGGCGATCGGAGCCGTCAACTATCTGCTGATCTGGGCGCTCAGGATTCCGCCAATCATCGCCACGCTGTCGGCCAGCTTCATCATCCAGTCGATCGACATCAGCTATGGACGCGGCCTGCAGATCAAGCCGCCGCCGGGCTTTGCCGATTTTGCCAACTGGCAGGTGCTGGGCATCCCGGTGCTGGCGATCCTCACCGTGCTGTTCACCATAGGCGCGGCTATCGCCCTGCAGCGCATGATCTATGGCCGCTCGGTGCTGGCGATCGGCCAGAACATCCGTGCCGCATGGCTGGCCGGCGTCAATGTCGGCCGCATCCGCTTCCTCACCTACACGCTGTCGGGCACGCTGGGCGGTCTCGATGGCGCGCTGCTTGCCGGCTATTTCCGCGGCGCCAATGTCGACATCGGCAACGAGTATCTGCTGGCCTCGATCGCCGTCGTCGTCATCGGCGGCACCTCGGTTGCCGGCGGCAAGGCCAATGTGCCCGGCGTCTGGGGCGCGGCCCTGTTTCTGGTGCTGCTGTTGACGATGCTCAACACATTCGGCGTCAGCGCCGGCGTGCGCCTCTTGCTGACCGGGCTGATCATCGTCGGCGTCATCACCGTGGCCGGTGGCGAGAAGGCCCTGCGATAATCGCGCCAAATTTGACCATGTGGACAAAAGTCCGCACCCGTTCCATAGTTCGGTGTCTAAAGCCCGTCGCGCTGAAACGGATTCAGGCGACGCGCTTTAAGTTTTTGTTTTGGTGCATGTCGTTGTCTCAAAACCGGAACCACTTTTGAGCGACATGCACTGTTCAGAACAGTCGGCTCGACATGGCTGTCAAACAGAGGGGCACTAGATGGAAAACCGAAAAAACAAATCGCAATCGACCGGCCTGTCGCGGCGCGACGTGCTGGAACTCGGCGCACTCGGCCTGGTTGCCGCCATGTTGCCGGGCGCAGCGTTGGCCAAGGACAAGAAACTGAAGGTGGCGGCGATCTTTGCCACGCCGATCGAGGAGCCGTGGGACAACCAGATCCACGTCGCCTTGCAGAAGGCCGAGAAGGAACTCGGCATCGAATACAAATGGTCGGAAAAGGTGCAGACCGCCGATTTCAGCCGCGTCATGCGCGAATATGCGCAAGGCGGCTACCAGCTGGTGCTGGGCGACGCCTTCGCAGCCGAGCGTGAATCGCGGAAGACAGCCAAGCAGTTCCCGAAGACCGCCTGGCTGTTCGGCTCCGGCGCCGGGCCTGCCGACCCCAATTTCGGCGTCTTCGACAACTGGATCCACGAGCCCGCCTATCTCTCCGGCATGATCGCCGGCAAGATGTCGAAATCGGGCACGATTGGCGCCGTCGCGGCGATGGGCATTCCCGAAGTAAACCGGCTGGTCAACGCCTTCTTTGCCGGCGCCAAGGAGGTCAATCCCAACGTCAAGAAGAAGGTCGCCTTCATCGGCTCGTTCTTCGATCCGCCAAAGGCGAAGGAAGCGGCCGTCGCCCAGATCGATGCCGGCGTCGACGTCATCTATGCCGAGCGCTTCGGCGTCATCGAGGCGGCGGTGGACAAGAAGATCCTCGCCATCTCCAACATGTCCGACCAGTCCAGCCTCGGCCCCGACACGGTCATCACCGGCCCGGTCTGGGACATGTATCCGACGGTCGAGCAGGCGATCAAGCTGGTCAAGGCGGGCGTCTTCACCGCGCAGGACTATGGCGATTTCTCGCGCATGGCCAAGGGCGGCTCGTTCCTGGCGCCCTACCACAAATTCGACAAGACGTTGCCGGTCGAAGTGAAGGATCTGGTCGAGAAGAAGAAGGCGGAGATCCTGGAAGGCAATTTCCGCGTGGATGTCGACGAGAACACGCCGGTTTCGGATTAGGCTGCTTCGAGGGGTTGGCGCTTGTCGCACCCCCCTCTGTCCTGCCGGACATCTCCCCCGCAAGGGGGGAGATTGGCAGCTTCGCCGCTGGCGATATTGATCGCGGGTGGAGATTGGCGAAAGCCGACGTGACATCCAATCTCCCCCCTTGCGGGGGAGATGGCCGGCAGGCCAGAGGGGTGTGACGGGCACGCCCTCGCAGTTCAGGAGCACCCTTGTCCGCCCCTCTCATTGAAATGCGCGGCATCACCAAGAGCTTCGGCGCCGTCAAGGCGAACGAGGCGGTCGATCTCAGTGTGGCGCCCGGCGAAATCCTCGGGCTGCTCGGCGAAAATGGCGCCGGCAAGACGACATTGATGAACGTGCTGTTCGGCGCCTATGCGCCGGATGCCGGCGAGATTCTGATCCAGGGCAAGCCGGTACGGATCACCAGTTCAGCCGATGCGCTGGCCGCCGGCATCGGCATGGTACACCAGCATTTTCATCTGGCGCCGCGGCTGACGGTGCTGGAAAACCTGCTGATCGGCATTTCCGGCAAATCCGGCCGCATCGATCGCGCGGGTGGACTTGCCCGGTTGTCCGACATCAGCAGCCAGCATGGATTGACGCTCGACCCTGATTTGCCGGTCTCGGCGCTGTCGGTCGGCGAGCAGCAGCGGCTTGAAATCGTCAAGGCGCTGTTTCGCGGCGCGAGGCTGTTGATCCTCGACGAGCCGACCGCGGTGCTGGCGCCAAGCGAGGTCGATGGGCTGTTTTCGGCGCTGCGTTCTATGGCGGCGCAAGGCCTCGGCATCATCTTCATCTCGCACAAGCTGAACGAGGTGCGGGCGCTGACGCATCGCTGCACCGTGCTGCGGCATGGCCGGGTCGCCGGCCGGGTCGATGACCCCGCCAACACGACGTCGGCTGCAATGGCTGAGCTGATGTGCGGCCATGAGATCGTGCCGCCGGCGAGAGGTCCGTCGACGCCGGGCGCTGATGTGCTGACGCTCGCCGGCATCTCCACCTCGCGGCACTCGGGTACGCCGCTGCGCGATATCTCGCTTGCCGTTCGCGCCGGCGAAATCCTCGGCATTGCCGGCGTCTCCGGCAACGGCCAGCGTGCGCTGGCCGAGGTGATTTCCGGTACACGGGTGCCTGACGCAGGCTCGATGACGATAGCCGGCAAAACAGTGACAAGGTTCTCGCCGCGCGAGGTGCAGGCACTTGGGCTCGGCCGCATCCCGGAAGACCGCATGACGACGGGGCTGGTGACCAATTTGCCGCTCGCCGATTCCATGGTGCTGCCGCGTATCGGCACCGCGGCGTTCAGCAGCAAGGGCCTGCTCAAGCCCGACGCGATCCGCGCTTTCGCCGAGGTGCAGATCAAGGCCTATGATATCAGATGCCCCGGGCCAATGACGCGCGCCGGCGCGTTGTCGGGCGGCAATCTGCAGAAGGCGCTCCTGGCTCGCGAGCTGGCCTTCGACCCGAAGGTGCTGATCGTCTCGCAGCCGACACGCGGCCTCGACATCGGTGCGGCCCGTTTCATCCACGAAAAGTTCCTCGACATGCGCGCCAGGGGCTGCGGCATCATCGTCATCGGCGAAGATCTGGAAGAACTGCTGGTGCTCTGCGACCGCATCGCGGTGATGTATGAGGGCCGCATCGCCGGCACTTTGGACAGCGCCGATGCGACCATTGCACGGCTGGGGCTGCTGATGACCGGGGCCGAGGGCCATAGCTGATGTTCCGCCTGGAAGTCCGGACCTCGACCCCCGCCTGGCTCAATCTGACGCTGCCGATTTTGGCGATCGCGGCCACGCTGGTCCTGTGCAGCGGCCTGATCGCATTGGCCGGAGCCGGTGTGCTCGAAGCCTACGGCGTGATGCTGTCGGCCTCGTTCGGCGACAGCTACGCCATCACCGAAACGCTGGTCCGCGCGGCCCCGATGATCTTCACCGGGCTAGCGGTCGCCGTCGCCTTCCGGGCCAAATTCTGGAATATCGGCGCCGAAGGGCAATTGCTGGCCGGCGCCGTCGCCAGCTGCTTCGTCGGCGCCATACCGATGCCGGGCGCACTCGCAATCCTGTTGATGGCGCTGGCGGGCGCGGCGGCCGGTGCTGCGGTGGCGCTGGTGCCTGCGACGCTGCGGGTCAAATTCAAGGTCGATGACGTCGTCAGTTCGCTGCTGCTCAACTCGGTCATCTATTACGCGCTGATGGCGCTGATCGAGGGGCCGTGGAAGGATAGCTTCAGCGGTTATCCGATCTCGCCGCCGATCGAGGATTCGGCGAATTTCCCGGTGCTGCTGGAAGGCACGCGGCTGCATCTCGGCGTTATCGCGGCACTGATCGCAGCGCCCCTGATCTGGTTCCTGATCGTGCGCACCACGCTCGGCTTCCGCATCCGGGTCACCGGAGAAAGCCCGGAAGCCGCCCGCTATGGCGGCATCCATGTCGAACGCGTGCTGCTCTCGACCGCCCTGCTTTCCGGCGCGCTGGCGGGGCTTGCCGGTGTCGGCGAGGTCGGCGGCGTGCATTTCCAGGTGATGAGCGACATCTCGCCGGGCTATGGCTATTCCGGCATCGTCGTTGCCATGCTGGCCAGGCTCAACCCGCTCGGCGTCGTCCCGGCGGCGATCTTCCTAGCCGCCGTAATGACCGGCGCCGAGGCGATGTCGCGCGCGACAGGCGTTCCGGCCTTCCTCAGTGATGTCATCCAGGGCACGGCGCTGCTGGCCATGCTGGTGGCGCTGCTGTTCACAGCCTATCGCATCCGCCGTGTCGGAGCTGCCCAATGAGCGCGGTGTTTGAGCAAATCTTTCAGGTCGGCTTCCTCGCCGCCATCATCCGCATCGCCACGCCGCTCGCCTTTGCCACGCTGGGCGAAATGTTCTCCGAGCGGGCCGGCGTGCTCAATCTCGGCATCGAAGGCATCATGCTGCTCTGCGCGATGACCGGCTTCACCGCCGCCAGCCTCAGCGGCAGCCTGTGGCTCGGCATATTGGCGGCGGTGCTGGCCGGCATGCTGATGGGGGCGCTGCATGCGCTGTTCACCGTGGCGCTGGGCTTGAGCCAGCATGTCTGCGGCATCGGCGTCACCTTGTTCTCTTCAGGCCTTGCCTATTTCCTCTACCGGCTGATCTTCGGCCAGCAATCGGTGCCGCCGAGCATCAAGGGATTCGCCACCTTGCCGATCCCGCTGCTCTCGGACATACCGGTGCTCGGGCCTGCCGTGTTCAACCAGTTTGCGTTGGTCTACATGGCAATCATCGCCATCCCGCTTGCCGCTTTCGTGCTCTATCGTACGCCCTGGGGACTGTCCGTGCGCATGGTTGGCGAAAATCCGCGCGCCGCCGACTCCGCCGGCGTCAGCGTCATTGCCACGCGCTTCCAGGCGGTCATCCTCGGCGGTGCCTTGATGGGGCTGGCCGGCGCCTTCCTGTCGATGGCGCAATTCAACGCTTTCACCTTCGGCGTCGTGTCGGGCCGTGGCTGGGTGGCGATCGCGCTGGTCGTGTTCGGCCGCTGGGACCCATGGCGTTCGGCCGGTGCGGCCCTTTTGTTCGCCTTTGTCGACGCCCTGCAGTTGCGCATGCAGGCAAGCGGCCTCGGGCACATCCCTTACGAAGCGTTCCTGATGCTGCCGTTCATCTTCACCATCGTGGCGATGGCGGTGATGTCGCGCAATGCCGTTGCGCCGTCAGCGTTGCTGAAGCCGTTTCGAAGAGAGGAGCGATAGGCGAGCAGGACTTAGCGCCTTTCCTCTCCCTCCGGAGGGGGGAGAGGTGGCGCTGCGAAGCAGCGACGGAGTGGGGGAACCACCTGGCAACCGTCGCCAACGGATGCGCATTAATCTTCCTGCACCGCGCCAGTGGTCGACCCCCACTCCGTCGAGCTGCGCTCGACACCTCTCCCCCGATCGACGGGGGAGAGGAAGGGTACCAAGCCGTCCTCACATCGCCGTAAAGCCATTGTCCACGAACAGGTGAGCGCCATTAACGAAGCTGGACTCATCGCTGGCGAGATACAACGCAGCCTTCGCCACTTCCTCCGGTTCGCCGATCCTGCCCTGCTGGGCGGCCAGCGCGGCGTCCGACACATCGACGCCGAGTTTGCCGAGATCGGCCACCTCGCGCAGGCCGTGCGGCGTGCGGATGAAGCCGGGGCAGACGGCGTTGCAGCGGATGTTGCGGTCGCGGAACTCGACGGCGATCGCCCGCGCGAACATATGGCAGGCGCCCTTGGTGGTGTCGTAGAGCACCTCCATCGGCGTCGCCGCAACCGCCGAGATCGATGAGGTGCAGACGATCGAACCGCCGCCGGCGGCGATCATGCCGGGCAGCACGGCGCGGGTCATCAGGAACATGGAGCGGACATTGACGGCATGCAGCCAGTCCCATTCCTGCGCCGTCGTCTCCAGGAACGGCTTTATCACGATGGTGCCAGCATGGTTGAACAGAACGGTGATAGGTCCGAGTTTTTCGGTCGCGGCCTTCACTGCCGCCTCGACCTGCGCTTCATCGGACACATCGGCGACGAAATGCTCGGCCACGTGCCCTCGTGAGCGTATCGCGGCTGCTGTCGCGGCAGCCGCCTCGCCATTGCGGTCGATGATCGCCACCTTGGCGCCTTCGGCCGCAAACAGCTCCGACGCCGCCCCGCCCATACCCGTCGCGCCACCCGATATGATGGCGACCTTGCCGGCCAGTCTTCCACCCATAGTTTCTTCTCCCATTCCCGATCAATGCCCGGCTTCGACGTTGGAATGACGATGCTATCCCCGATGCGAACGCCGGCCAAGCCGACCTGCGGGTTGTCGCCAATGTCCGCCGCATAGCAAAGCTGAACCAACTTTTTGCATCATTTGAGAAAATTGTTCTGCAAATCGCCGAAAAATAGCACTCGACAAAGTCTACTGATTTTATAGATTAATCCGCAAGACGGAGGTCGATATGTCCTATATCCAGAACGCCGAGACGGATCGCACCAGCCAGAGGCTGGCCAATACCCCGAGTTTCCGCCCGGCCTATGCAGGCGCTTTCGCCTATCTCGTCTTTGCCCTTGCGTTTGTGTTCACCGGGGCAGTCGTGCTCGGCCTTATTCCCTGAGCATCAGGCCGAAAGGGTGGCGACCTAACGCCTTCAGGTAACCGGAGTTGAAGAACCGAACGCGGATGCGCTTTGGCGCGGACGCTTTGTTTTTGCGCATGTCGTTGTCCCAAAACCGGGCCCGCTTTCAGGCGACATGCATCCAACGTGATGGAGGAGATGGCAATGCCGATCGAGTTCACGCATGTTCCCGGTAAAACGCATGCCGACGACGCCGGCTCGGCCGTACCTTTCTTCTATGATTTCGTCGAGACGGCGACAAAGCTGTCGCTGATCGAGGATTCCGGTTTCCAGAAGATCGTCGTCGACGACCCGGCTGGTCTGCTGACCAATATGGACATTGCCGCCCAGGCGCTGGACCGCACCGCGGCGCTGGAAGTGGTGCTGACGCATTGGGCCGGCGTGATCGCTCCCGCCGTTGCGGCGCGGCAGCTGGCGGCGCTCGACGCCAGGAGCGGCGGCCGGCTGTCCCTGAGGATGCTGAGCGAGCCGCTGGATGACGACGATGCCGAGACGCGCCCTGTCGGCCACACCGTGGTCTGGCAGCGCATCGACGAATATCTGGTGCTATTGAAGCGGCTGTGGTCGAACGACCGGCCATTCGACCATGAAGGCGCCTTCTACAGCATCAAGGGCGGCTACGTGCCTCGCAAGGGGCCGCATGGCGTCGGTGTGACCATCCGCATGGGTGGCCAGTCCGGAACGGCGCTGAAGGTCGCCGGCCGCCATGCCGACGTCTTCGAACTGTCGCCGGGTTCGCTGGACGAGATCCGCCAATTGATGGAGCGGGCGCGCAGCGCTGCCGCCGAACATGGCCGCGCCGGCAGGCTGCGTTTTGCGCTTCCGGTTCGAATTCGTGCCGAAGGCGATGCGTCTGTGGCCGGCCACAAGGCGATCGAGCTTTCCGGACCGCCGGCGCAGATCGCCCTGTCGCTGTTGCCTTATGCGGCGCTGGGCATCGGCGAATTCATGATCGTCGGCGTCGACAGGCCGAGGAAGATTGCCAGCATCGGCCGCGAGACGATCGCGCTCTTGCGCAATTCGCTGGCACGCCGCGATGCCGAGACGCCGCAGCCCGGTGCGTTTGCGGCGCGGACGGGTGAAGACATTCACGCTGCGCGGTGACCTGCAACAAGGCAGGTTTCTAGCCTGCCTTCCCACTCAGCCGCGCCAGCGCGTCAAGGACGGCGCTTGAATCGGTCAGCGCGCCGAAAACGCCGTCCTCCACCGTTACCATATGCAGCGCTGCTTCATGCGCATATTGGTCGCCGCTCGCACACGCATCGCTGATCGTCAGGCACTGGAAATTGCGGTCGCAGGCCTCGCGCAGCGTGGTGTGGACGCAGACATCGGTCGTGCAGCCGGAAAACATCAGATGGGTGATGCCTCGCGCCCGCAGCACCAGCTCCAGATCGGTGTAGGTAAAGGCGCTGTTGCAGGTCTTGTCGACGATGATGTCGTGCGGCGCCACGTCGATATCGGCGACGATCTGGAAGCCGGGGCCGCAGCGCAGCAGCATGTCGGTGCCTTCGAGGCCCGCCCGCCTGCGGCGCCATTGCTCATAAGGCGTCATGTCGACCATGTCGCCCCGGTAGCCTTGTCTGGCGTGGATGATGGTAAGGCCGGCCGACCGCGCGGCCGCGATCAGCCGGTTGACGGTCGGCAGGATGGCGCGCAGCGGCGCGGGGTCATAACCCTTCCTGGCGAAATAGCCTGTCGGCGACAGGAAATCCTCCTGCAGGTCGATGACCAGCAGCGCGGTGTTTGCAGGCACCAGCCGGCCGTCGTAGGGGAAATCGAACGGTGTCGCCTTGATCATCGCCGCATGCCTCAGTTGCTGCCCGGCATCGTGGCCCAGCAGCACCGCCGCCGTCTATCCCTCATCGCGCCAACGACCGTTAGCCAAAAAGCCGTCTTGTTTGTTGACTCGCAAACTCATGTTTTATAGTCAAGCGAGGGGGATACCGCCCGAATTGTTTTCCAGAGGCTGTGCCGCGTTTGAGACAAAGCCAGAATCCGTGGCTGGGCTTTTCGGGTCGAGATGGGGGTATTTGCGATCCCGTCACCGGCCAGCCCCATCGGTTGCATGCAATGATGAAGCGAGGACGAAGCGTGTCCAGAAATGGTTTGTTGGCGGCGCTGGCCGCGATCATGCTGTCGGCCGGCAGCGTTGCTGCGCAAGAGCAGCCGGCCACCCAACCTCGGGTGACAACGGAACCGGCCGCAACCGCCCAGCCGGCGCCGGCCTCGCCGCCAGCGGCGGAGGAACAGGCGGCACCGACTGCGCCTGTCGTGCCACCAGCCGCCGGGCAAGTCGCGCCGGCCGCACCACTGCCGACCACCGAGCCCGGTGCGCCCGCGCAGGCCGAGCCTTCCGCCATTTCGTTGGCCCTGCCGCACGATCTGTCGCCGTGGGGCATGTTCATGGCCGCCGACATCATCGTCAAGGCGGTGATGATCGGGCTAGCCTTCGCCTCCCTCGTCACCTGGACGGTGTGGTTGGCCAAGTCGCTGGAAATCCTGTTCGGCAAGCTCGGCGCGCGGCGCGCGGCGCACGCCATCGGCAATGCCGCGACGCTGCGACAGGCCGGGCGCGCGCTTGGCAACAGTGATGGCCCCGGCGCGCTCCTGGTGCAGGCGGCCGAGGAAGAGGCCGCGCTTTCGGCGGGCGCGCTCGACCACGTGACCGGCGATGGGCTGAAGGAACGCGTGACGTCGCGCCTGTCGCGCATCGAGGCGGCGGCGGCGCGGCGCATGTCGCGCGGCACCGGCGTGCTGGCGACGATCGGCTCGACGGCGCCCTTCGTCGGCCTGTTCGGCACCGTCTGGGGCATCATGAACGCCTTCATCGGCATCTCGCAGGCGCAGACCACCAATCTCGCCGTCGTCGCCCCCGGCATCGCCGAGGCGCTGCTGGCGACCGCGATGGGGCTGGTCGCGGCCATACCTGCTGTCGTCATCTACAACGTCTTTGCGCGCTCCATATCCGGCTACCGGCAGATCCTCGCCGATGCCTCGGCCGGCGTCGAACGGCTGGTCAGCCGCGACCTCGATTTCCGCACGGTGCCGCAGGCGGCAGCACTGGCGGCGGAGTGATGAGCCATGGCGGCTAGAATTCGCGAGAACATCGACGGCGATCTCGAGGAAAACCACGAGATCAACGTGACGCCGTTCATCGACGTCATCCTGGTGCTGCTGATCATCTTCATGGTTGCCGCGCCTTTGGCGACGGTCGACGTCAATGTCGACCTGCCGGGCTCGACCGCGACGCCGGCGCCGCGGCCGGAAGCGCCGCTGTTCCTGACGTTGAAGGACGATCTGACGCTGGCGATCGGCAATGACAGCGTTCCCCGCCAAGCCTTCGCGGCTGTGCTCGACGGCAAGACAAAGGGCGACAAGCAGACCCGCATCTTCCTGCGCGCCGACAAGGCGGTCGGCTATGGCGAGTTGATGGAGGTGATGAATCTCCTGCGCGGCGCCGGCTACCTGAAGATCGCGCTGGTCGGACTGGAGACGGAGCCGGAGGCACCCGCGCCGCCGCCGCAAGGCTCCGCCTCATGACGCATCTGGCTGCCGCCGTTACCATGGCCGATCCGCCGCGCACTGGCGCGCGCGAGATCGGTTTGTGGACGGCTGCGGCCATTCTCGTTGTCGGCGCGCATGTCGCGATCGCCTATGCCGTGCAGAACTTCAGCCTGGCCAACGAGATGGATGGCGGCCCACCGCCGGCGGTGGCGATCGAGCTGTCGCCGATGATGGTCTCGCCGGCAGTGCCTGAGGACACGATGGCCGACGTCGTGTCGCCCGAGCCGCCGAACCAGGTCGAGGAGACGGTCGTCGACGCAAAACCCGTGGTGGAGCCGGACGTCAATAAGCCCGAGCCGGTCACCGAGGAGGCCGAAGAGGTCCAGCCGGACGAGACCACGCCAGTTGAGACGGCGGCGGCCGAGCAGCCCGACCAGTCGCCGCCGCTGGACGAGGTGGTGCCCGACATCGTCCCGGCCATTGCGCCCGACGTGGTCATTCCGCTGCCGCAGGCGAAGCCGAAAGAAGACAATCCGGTGGAGGAAAGGACCGCCGGGATGGCGAAGAAGCCGGTCGAAAAACCTGGACAGCGCCCGAAGAACGACAAGAAGGAAAAGGCGGCGCGGGCGAAGGCGGTGATGACGGCCAGCGTCGATGCAAAGCCGGCTGCCAAAGCATCTACGCCGAAGGCGTCGCAGTCGAGATCGCGATCCGGCGACGCCGACAGATGGAACGCCTCGCTGCGGTCATGGATCCAGCGGCGCACGCACTACCCGAGCGCGGCAAGGCCGAGGCGGGCCGAGGGCACCGTCAATGTCAGCTTCGTCGTCAACGCTTCAGGCCGAGTGATCTCCGCCCGGCTGGCGCGCTCTTCGGGCGACGCGGATCTCGACCGCGCCGCGCTCAGCGTCCTGCAAGGCGCCACGGTGCCGACGCCGCCGCCCGACAAGGTCGGCGCCGTGGTTGCGCCGATCGTGTTCAGTTTGAGGGATTAAGATGCGTCGTCCGGGCGGGGATTTAGGTCTGGTCAAGGGAGCCGCTTCGCAAGGCTGGAGCAGTAGATCCCGGGCGGCGGGGTTGGTGGGAGCCCGGAGGTATCCAGAATTGCGCCACGTCATTGCTTAAAGCAGTGATCGCGATGCCATTGCAGAAAATGAGGATGGGGGCGTTCGACCGGTCGGCGAGGCGGAAGCGCACGACCGGTTTTGTTAACGAACGCCCGCACGCTATCATGGTCATTGACCTGTCGCGAGATCAGGATTTCCAGGTCATCACTCAGACCGATCAGCCCACGATCGAACATCCAATGCGCAGTGCCGGAGAGTGCAATCCCGTTACTGACAATGTCCGGGCCACTCGCTTCGACAGGCCGAATATGGGCGGCAGCAACCTCTGCACGGCCACGGCCGTTTATTAGCTTAAGCCCCGTGATCGCACAGCGTTCGTCATAAGCGCGTAAGACAATGCGACGGAAAACGCGGTCACGCAGCAGCCTTGATCCGATATAGGCGACGCGGTCACGGCTCTGCTCGAACTGGAACGGAACCCGCTCCTCTTCGAACTCAAAGGACGTGCCGATTTCATCGACGCGCGGCAGCAGCGGCTCGCTCTGGTCCAATCCCAAATCGACAATTCGGTCGAAGTCGCTTGGACTGAGTGGACGAACCGCCGATTGGGTGCGGCCAGAAATCTGCCCTTCATAGTTGAGCAAACCTCGCTCCACGAGTCCTTCCGCCCCGCTGAACGAAACCGGGTTGACGAAATCGAGGTAACTCGCTGGTTCGATCAGAGCGAGATACATGCCCTGGACCGTAGGATCGGGGATGACCTGCTGGACCTTGGCCATCGCGAAATAACCACGTGTGTCCGCTACCTTCCGAGGCTCGTAGTATATGATCCAATCGCCGACACATGCTTCGACGCGACGTAGGTACTGGCTCGGGAACTGATATTGCTCAGCCGGGCTGTCGTCGTAGATCGAATCTGAGCGATGAATGAAAATCCCGAATCCCATAGACGTTCAATACTGCAATCTTTGAAAATTCGCATTACGCCTTGGCGTCGGCGGTTACCATCTTGTTGCCGCAGAAAGTCTGGACCCTGTTGAAGTCGTTACGCCAACGGCCGATGTTTACCCGCCAGAAGCTACGCCGCCCTCGGAACGCCCACCAAGCGCAGCCATTCCTTTACCCTATCGACACCAACCCACCCCCATCCTCGCCAGATTTACGCCACCTTAGGCTCATACCCCCATCCTGCCCCCAACACTCTGCCAAGGGGAAACATCGTGCTCAAGGCGGTTCTGCAGCTGCTGCCGGGTCGGTTCATGGATGTGCGCATGCGCGTGTCCGATGGCTATGAGACGCGTGTCGTGGAGCGGCCGGGGCGGTGGATGGGGGCGGCGGAGCTGGAGCGGCTTGCCCAGGATTTGCGGCTGGTGGCGTCGACGACGCTGAAGGCGGGCAGCCTGACCTATGGGGTGTTTTCTGGCGACCGCAGCCGGCTGGAACATTCCGTCATCACCATCGTCTATAGGCGTGGCGACGGGCGGCCGATCGCCTTCAACGCGCTGGCGCTGATGGAGATTTCGCTCGCCGGCAAGCCCTATGAGGTGCTGCATCTCGGCCTGGTCATGGTCGACCCGGACGAGCGCAGCCGGGGCCTGAGTTGGGTTCTCTACGGCCTCACCTGCTTCCTGATGTTTTTGCGCAACCAGCTGCGGCCGATCTGGATTTCCAACGTCACCCAGGTGCCGGCCGTCGTCGGGATGGTCGCCGAAGCCTTCAGCAATGTGTTTCCCGGGCCGCATGCCGGCGCTCGGCGCTCGCTCACCCATGTGCTTCTGGCGCGGCAGATCATGGCGCGTCACCGCCATGTCTTCGGCGTCGGTCCCGAAGCTGGTTTCGACGAAGAGCGCTTCGTCATCACCAATGCCTATACCGGCGGCTCGGACGATCTGAAAAAGACATTCGACGAAGCGGCCAAGCACCGCGACGAGACCTTCAACGCATTCTGCCAGAAAGAGCTCGACTACGGGCGCGGCGACGATGTGCTGCAGATCGGCCAGATGAGCTTCCAGTCCGCGCGCACCTATCTCGCCGACACGGTGCCGCGCGGCTCGCTTTCCGCCCTTGCCGTGGCGGGTGCGGCCGCCACGTTGCAGCGTCTGGTGCTGCCGGTTGTTCACTGGGCCGACTCCAGCCGCCAATGGAATGTGCTGAGACCATGGACACGCTGATGCCAGCGACGTCCTCCGTCTGCGCTTTGCGCCTTGTGGCCGGCCGATGAAGCTCGACGATACGCTCATCGCCGACACCATGACTTCGCTGGCTGCGCTGGCGGGGCTGCTGATCGTCATCTCGGTGGTGGGCGCACGCGACACCGGCGATCCCTTGTCGCGGCGCTTCCTGTTCGGGCTGAGGGTCTTGGCGGTGCTGGTCGCCTGCCGCATTCTCGACTGGACCACCGGCCTAGCCCTCTTCCGCTTCGTCACCATCGCCGCGGCCGGCTTGCTGCCGCTGGCGGCGCTGCTGCTGACCGAGGGCCTGCTGCGCCGGCATGCGCCGTTTGCGCTCAAATTCTTTGCCGCCGGCGGCGCAGGGCTGTTCTTCCTGCTGGCACTGATTCCCGATCGCTTCTCTGAGCCCTGGCGGATGGCGGTGCTTCTGCTCTTCCAGTTCGGTGGTTTTCTCGCCATCGGCTGGCTGGTGATGACACGTGATCGCGACAGCCTGTCGGCGGCCGAGAACCGCACAGTGGAGCGCATGGCGCTGTCGCTGTTGTTGATCCTCCCGTTCATGGTCACCGACTATCGGCCCGGCCTGTTCGAAGTGCCGGTGCGGCTCGGTGGCATCGCCATCCTGTTCCTGTGCTGGCTGACGATCGGTCTCGGCCGCGCCAGCCTTGGCCATCGCGACACGATCGGCGCCTTTGCCGTCATCGCACTGAGCTCGGTGTTTGCCGGGCTGGCGCTGGGCGGCATCGACGATCTCGGCTGGCGCGGCAGCGTGCAGGGCGTGGTGATCGTGCTTTCGGCGACGCTGCTGGCCGTCATCTACAATGACAGCGTCAGCCTCACCGCCGAAAAGCGCCGTGAGTCGCTGCTGAAGCATATGGCCGAGGGCGATCTCACCGATTCGGCGCGCTTCCTGCGGGGGCTGCAGCACCATATCCTTGTCGACGGCGCGCTGATCCTGAGGGACGCCGACCTCGGCGATTTCGACCTCAAGGTGCTGGCCCGGGCGCTGGAGCAGGAGCCGGTGCGTTCCGTCGCCGATGTGCAGCCGGATGCGCCTGTCGACCAGGACATACGCGAGCAGCTGGCCTGGCTGTTCGAGAAATACGAAGCGACACATGTTCTGCTGGCGACGCTCGAACCGTTGACCGTGGTGGCGCTCAACATGCCGGCGTTGGCCTCGTCGCCGGGGCTGGAGATGGAGCTGCGCGCCGTCCAGCGCATGGCGATGCTGATCTCGCAGCGGGAGCTAAAGGGCTGACCGCTTTCGGGACATAAGGCCGCCGTTTTGCGCCGGCCTTATGTCCCGTCGATCAAGGCGCCTCGATCAGGCGGCCTTGGTCTTCATGGCTTCTTGGTCGCGTACCGTTTTGGTGACGGCGGCAAAGTCGAGCTTGCCGGAGCCGAGCACCGGCACTTTTGAGACGACCCGTACCTCGGCCGGGACCATCAGGTCCATGGCGCCATTGGCCTTGGCGAAGGCGAGGAAGTCCGCGCGGGTGGCGCCGGGAGCCTCGGTGATGAGGATCAGCTTTTCGCCCTTGCGTGCGTCCGGCACGGTGGCGACGGCCGACAGCGAGCCTTTCCACAATTCGCCGGCCAGAGCCTCGACAGCCGCCAGCGAGATCATCTCGCCGCCGATCTTGGCGAAGCGCTTGGCGCGGCCGCGGATGGTGATGAAGCCGCCCTCGTCGATAGCGACGACGTCGCCCGTATCATGCCAGCCGTCTTCGAGCCGTTCGAGCACGCCGGGCTTCTCGGCCCGGAGATAGCCGGCCATGACATTGGGTCCGCGCACGAACAGTCGTCCACCATCATCGACGCCGGGCACCGGGTCGAGGCGGTATTCCATGCCGGGCATGATCTTGCCGACGGTTCCGGAGCGGTTGTACATCGGCGTGTTGATCGAGATCACCGGCGCCGTCTCGGTGACGCCGTAGCCCTCGAGGATGCGCACGCCGAACTTCTCCATATAGGTCATGCGCGTCGCTGCCTTGACCGGTTCTGCGCCGGCAAAGCAATAGCGTATGGAGCGGAAGTCGTAGGGGTGCGCGGTGCGCGCATAGCCCGACAGGAAGGTATCGGTGCCGAAGATGATCGTCGCGTTCGAGGCGTAGATCAGTTCGGGCACGATGCGATAGTGCAGCGGCGAGGGGTAGAAATAGACCGGCACGCCGGAGATCAGCGGCAGCACGGTGCCCGCCGTCATGCCGAAGGAATGGAAGATCGGCAGCACGTTGAACACCTTGTCGCCCGAATGGAAATCGATGCGGGACGCCGCCTGGGCGGCATTGGCCAGGATGTTGCGGTGGGTCAGCACGACGCCCTTGGGCGTGCCTTCCGAACCCGAGGTGAACAGGATCACCGCCGGATCGTCGGGCAAGCGCTTCGCGCGCGGCGTCGATTTGCGCAGCAGGCCGAGCAGCTTGTCCTTGAGACCGATGGTCTTCCTGAGATCGTCGAGCCAGACGATCTCGACCGAACGACCGAGTTCCTCGACCACGGCGCCGAGCTTTGCCTGTTCGACGAATGCGCGGGAGGTGAGCACGGTCCGGACTTCAGCCGCCTTGCAGGCCGACAGTATGTTGGTGGCGCCGGCGGTGAAGTTCATCATCGCCGGGACCTTGCCCGCCGACATGACGCCGAGCAGGGCTGCGCACGCGCCGTTGGCGTTGGGCAGCATGATGCCCAGCGTCTGCTGGTCGGCATACATGTTCTGGAACTTCTCGCCGAGCACGGCAACGGCCGTCAAAAGCTTGCCGTAGCTGAGCGAGCCGGTGACCGGATCCTCGACGGCGAGCTGCTTCATGCCGCGTTCGTTGGCTGTCTGGATGATTTTTCCCAGCACGGTCTTGTCGATGTCCTGGGTGCGGAAGACGAGATCCGACATCACCTGGTAGAGGGCAGAGCCGGCCGCGGCGCGGCGCTTGCGCCCCTTCAGCTCCTGCGGCACTTCGAGCTTGACCGGTTCCAGAATGGTCACTTTGACCTTCGGGAACAGACGGCGGCGCACATGCTGCGAGCTCAGTCGCGAGAAGTAGGTCTTCTCCAGCCCGTCGATGCGCACCGGCACAACCATCGAGCCGGTCTTGTCGGCGACCATGGCGGCGCCGTCATAGACCTTCATCAGGCCGCCGGTGACAGTGATGCGGCCCTCCGGGAAGATGACCAGCGGGTCGCCACCCTGCACCACCTTGATCAGGGTGCGGGTGGACATTGGCTTGGCCGGATTGAGCGGCAGAGCACGGGCGAGTTTCATGAAAGGCTTCATCCACCAGGCCTGGGCGATGAAGTAGTCGATGGCGAAGACGGGCTCCTCGTCGGTCAGCGTCAGCGCCAGCGGACCGTCGAGGAAGCTGACATGGTTGAGCGCCAGGATCGGCGCCTTGCCGGCCGCCTTGAGGTTGTCCATGCCTTCCACTTCGAGGCGCAGGAAGGCGCGGAACAGGATGGAGACGAAATCGCGGAAGGGATTGGTCGGCAGGAATTTCAGCATCAGCCAGGCGGCAATCGCATTGGCCGCAGCGAGGCCGAAGAGGATGCCGCCGATGGAGACCTTGGTCTGGATCAGGGCAACGACGATGCCGCCGACGGTCATGAAGCCGGCGTTGACGATGCTGACCGCGGCGACGACGCGGGCGCGGCGCGCTTCGGGCGACCAGGCCTGCACGGCGGCGAAGGTCGGCACCACCAGGAAGGCGGCTGCAATGGCCATGCCGGCGAGGTCGATCGCGACCCGAATGGTGTTCGGGCCAGCGAAGAATGCGCCAAGGGTTGCGGCCGGAGGCGAAGGCGTCATGCTCGAGATGGTCCAGGCGAGATGCAGGCCGAACAGCGCCAGCAAGGCCGTGCCGACCGGCGCCGGCAAGAGCACGATGCGCCCTTGCGACATCCAGGCGGCGATGGCCGAGCCGATCGCGATCGAGACAGCGAACACGGCGAGATAGACGGTGACCGCCATCTCGTTGCCGCCGAGCGAATCCTTGATCAGCACAGGCAGGAGCGACAGCACGACTGCGCCGATCAGCCAGAACCAGGACGTCATCAGGCCGGCGCGCCAGATGCGCATGTCGGTGCGCAATTCGGCGACCTGACGCCAGGTCGAGCGGAAGATGTTCTTGTCGATGACGAGGTCGGGCGCTGCCGAACCGGTGGACGGGATATAGCGGCTGACGAGCCAGCAGCCGACGGCGAGCGCCATCATGATCGGTCCGAACACCGTGACACCGATGCCATCGGCGGAAACGACGCCGCCGGCGATGGTGCCGCCGAGGATGGCGGCAAACGTGGCCGATTCGATCCAGGCGTTGGCCTTCGGCAATTCCTTGCGCTCGAGGTGGTCGGGCAGGATGCCGTATTTGATCGGCCCGAACAGGGCCGAGATGATGCCGAACATCAACAATGCCGTCATCAGCACGGGGATGGACGACAACGCGATGCCGGCAACGGACACACCAGCGGCGGCGATTTCGGCGAATTTCAGACGCTTGGCGATGAGGGCCTTGTCGAAGCGGTCGGCGATCTCGCCGCCGAGCGCCGACAGAAGCAGGAAGGGCGCCATGAAGACGGCGCCTGCCAGGGTGACCAGAGAGCCACCTTTGTCCGCCGCCAGCGTAAACAGAATAAGAAGGGACAGCGTGTTCTTCAGGAAATTGTCATTGAAGGCGGACAGGAACTGCGTCCAGAACAACGGCGCAAAGCGCCGGGACGTCATCAGATGAGCTGTGGGACGATTGATCGGAGCGATTTCCATAGCGGCGGTTTCCATTGGGCAAGACCGTTGAAAATCCAGACGGGATCGATCAGCGGTCTTGCGCGGTTTGAGCCTATGTGTAGCGGGAACCCGGTTACACTTCGTTACTGCGGCTGACATCCATCAGCAGCTTCTCGGTCTTGGCGTCTTCCAGCCGGTTGATGAAGCGGCTTGCCTCTTCCGAGTCGCGCAGTGTCTTGGTGATGGTGATCGAGGTGTGCACGAGCATGATGGCGGCCATGGCATAAAACCCCTTAGCGGCGAAACTTGCTTCCATGAAGTAGAT
Source organism: Mesorhizobium sp. 128a (assembly GCF_053848025.1). NCBI lineage: Bacteria > Pseudomonadati > Pseudomonadota > Alphaproteobacteria > Hyphomicrobiales > Phyllobacteriaceae > Mesorhizobium > Mesorhizobium sp. 128a. Next base: position 46,204 of record NZ_JBSPKY010000024.1, read on the forward strand.
GCCGCCTGCCATCATCACAGCGGCAACAGCGAAACTGGCCATGGTGAAGGTCTTCCAGGCGCTTGAATCCTTGGGGGAATAGGTGTTCGGGGTCATCGGTATAATCCTTTCGTTTCAGGGTTAGGTTGGCTGGGCGTGGGTCTGTTTCAGGCCGGATACAATCAGGCTGGCTTGGCCATCTTGGCGGCGAGACGCTCAAGCACGGCTTCGGCGCTGCTGCGCAACGGCGCGCCACAGCCGGCAGCCGCGAGCTTTTCGCTGACCGCGGCCGGATCGCCCGACTGCTCCATCTCGGCCATGGCGGCCGCGGTGGCGTCGATGTGCTTTTGCCTTGTGCGCAGGCGAAGCAGCGTCTCCTCGGCGTCCTGGAGCGCCGAAAGGCTTGAGCCTGGAGCGCTTTCGCGCAGCCGCTGGGTCGAGTCGACGGCGGCAACAATGCGCTGGCCGCGCTGCAGTTCGCGCAGCCGCATTTCAGAGACGCGAATAGTCCGCTTCAGCCGTTCGATCTCGGTGCTGAAGCTCTTCTGCGCCTCGCTGGAGGCGTCGCGTTCGGCTTCCAGCATGGCGATGGTTTCGGCCGCCTCGCGGGCCAGTTCATTCTGGCCCTGCTCGATCGCGGCGATCGCGCGCTTCTCCAAATCGTCGATGCGAACGACCAGCTTCTTGAACTGCAAGACTTCCTGTTCGTTCTGGGCGATGGCAATTGCGACTGCCCGGCGGGCAGCGGCGATGGCGTCGGCACAATCGCGAATCTGCTGGCGCAGGATCACCAGGGCGTTGCGGTCGACGACCGCCTCGGCGGCTTCGTAGCTTCGGCCGCGGACGAGGGCAAAAAACTGTTTCAACATTCCCGTTTCTCCTCTATGAACGTTGTTCACGAATGCAACGTAACACATCGTGAACGGCGTTCAAGAGAAAAATGAACGATGTTCATAAATTTCGCATAGGGAAGGTTAATGACCGCAAAACGGGACGCCAAACGCGAGGATCTCAAAGGCAGGCTGATCGAGGCCGCCCAGGCGCGTATTCAATCCTCGGGGCTTGCCGGCCTGCGCGCACGCGACATCACGGCCGATGCCGGCTGCGCGCTGGGTGCGCTCTACACCGCCTTCGCCGACCTCGACGAACTCATCCTGCATGTCAATTCGATCACGCTGGCGCGGCTGGGAGCATCCTTGGAACAGGAGGCGACCGGCGCCGCCCAGCCTAGGGCAAGGCTGAAGGCGCTGGCCAAAGCCTATCTCGGCTTCGCGCGCGACAATCGCATGGCGTGGAAGGCGCTGTTCGAACATCGCATGGCGCCTGGTGTGCCCGTGCCCGACTGGCACCTGGCCGAACATGCGGTGCTGATCCAGCATCTGGTCGAGCCGCTTGCCCAGTTGCTTCCGGGCCTGGAGACGCCGGAGCTTCTGGCGCGCGCGCGCACGCTGTTCTCCGCAGTGCACGGCATCGTCGCCATCTCGCTGGAAGACCGTTTCATCGGTCTGGCGCCCACCGACCTCGAAAGCGAGTTGCTGGATTTCGTCGACACGCTGGTGAGCGGGCTGGAGGCGGAAAGAGAATGAGCTGCGGCGATCGGCTCTTTGCCTTGCCGAATTCTGCCCTTATGAAGAACGCGGCCAGAAATGCCCTGTTGGTTCAGGCCGGCTGAAACAACTAGGGGATCTTCGTTGACAATCGATCAGGAACGTCGGTTTCGGCCCGAAATACAGGGGCTGCGCGGACTGGCCGTCGCTCTGGTCGTTGTTTTCCACTTGTGGCCCAATGTGCTTCCCGGCGGATATATCGGCGTCGACGTCTTTTTCGTCATTTCGGGCTATCTGATCACCGGTCTGCTGGCTGAGATGGCGCTGCGCGACGGCCGTATCTCGCTGATCGAGTTCTATTCGCGGCGCATCCGCAGGCTTTTGCCGGCAGCCATACTGGTGCTGCTGGTGGCGGTTGTCGGCACAGTGTTGTTTATTTCCAAGGCACGCTGGGAGGAAACCGCCAAGCAGATCCTGGCCAGCGCTCTCTATGTCGAGAACTGGCGTCTCGCCCACGAAGCGGTCAGCTATCTCGACGCAGACAATCTGCCGACGCCGGTGCAGCACTACTGGTCGCTTTCCATCGAAGAGCAGTTCTACATCGTCTGGCCGGTACTCATGATCGGCGTGATCTGGCTGGCGCGGCGATGGCAGCTCTCCTTGAGACGAAGCCTGACGACGACCTTGTCGCTCGTTTTCGTGGCATCGCTGGTCGCCTCGATTGTCATGACGAAAACTGACCCCGCCCAGGCCTATTTCGTCAGCCACACACGGCTGTGGGAATTGGCGCTGGGCGGCCTGCTGGTGCTTAGCGAGCACCGGTTTCGATTGGGCGCGGGTGCAAGCCGGCTGTTGGCGTTTGCCGGTATCGCCGGCACCCTAGCCTCCGCTTTTCTGTTTTCAGCGGCGACGCTATTCCCAGGCGTCAGTGCGTTATTGCCAACCTTGGCCACCGTGCTCGTCATCCTGGCTGGCGACGTCCAAGCCGGTCGATTTCGCGGGCTCGATTTGTGGCCGCTTCGTTTCGTCGGCGATCGGTCGTACTCGATCTATCTCTGGCATTGGCCGCTGATCACATTCTTCCTGGGGCAGGGCCATTCGCTGACATTTGCCAGTGGTGTCGGCCTGATTGCGGTGACCCTGATCCTGTCGGACCTGTCTTATCGCTATGTCGAACAACCCTATCGGCAATCCCGGAGCGGCGCATGGTGGAAGCCGCTGGGGTACGGTACCGTCGCGGTGCTGGCATGCGTGGCTGCATCAGGCAGCCTGCTGCTTTTTCTGAAAGCAGAACGCATCGACACCGCGCTGATCGGCACGCCTTCCTACCCCGGGCCTGCCGCTCTCGTCTCCGGCGCCGCGGTTCCGGACGGCCTGAATCTACTGCCGCCATTGGCCCGGCTGAGAAGGGACGTGCCGGTCGTGTATGCAACGAAGTGCCACCAGGAGGAAAGCTCTGAGCCCAAACGATGCTCTCTCGGCGATCCGGCGGGTAAGAAAACCATTGTCCTGGTGGGAGATTCTCATGCAGCCCAGTGGGTGCCAGCTCTGGACAAGATCGCCAAGGACCGCAAAATCAAACTGGTTACCTTTACAAAATCGGCCTGCCCATTCAGCCGCGTGGCCATCACGGCGGATGGCAAACCCAACGTGTTATGTGCGCAGTGGCGCGAAAAGGTGCTCGCCGAGATCCTCAAGCTGAAACCGGATCTGATAGTCACTAGCCAGTCCAACTACGGATCGGTGCCGCAAGACACGATGGTCGAAGGGCTGCGAAGTCTCTGGAGCACGTTGACGGAAGCTGGTTCGCAAATCGTTGCCATTCGCAACACGCCCTACATGAAATTCGATCCGGGCGATTGCCTGAGTTCGACGCCAACGAAATGCGTCACCAAGCTGGGCGACATTGAGCGGAGCGACGTGTTGGTGTTGGCCGCGGAGGGACAGAAAAATGTGCGCGCCATCGACATGATCGACGCCATCTGCGGGCCGCAACTATGTCCAGCAGTTGTCGGCAACATCATTGTCTGGCGTGACAATCATCATCTAACGGCCAGCTATTCGCTTGCCTTGGCCCCCTATCTCGCAAACAAAGCGGGGCTTTGACGGGACGTCTCCGGAAGTCGGATGTGGCGACGGGCAGGCTTCGACCCATGGGGCGTTCATCGTAGGACTTGAAGCGCAGCCGCGGCGTGAAGAAGCGCTCGTGCACCAGAGCGCGACGCAAGTATACGTAGTATTTTACTCTAAGATCGGCACCATCTATTAACAGATTCCACGCTAAATCGCCCAACTTGCATCATGGTGTGAGTCGAAAGGCAGAGCGATGAAAGAGCATGGAATATCCCTCTTTCCAAACAAGACGTGCTACTCGGTCCTCACCTGTATAGTTATCTTCGACGTCGCTGTATTAGCGATAACTAATATTAGTGTTGATGTAATAGCTCTGATAAGAGGTCTTGTCATACTGGTGCCTCTGATTTGCTTTCTAGTCGTAAATTCAAAAGTTCGATTTACAAATAACCTGATCAAGCAAACATGCGGAAAGGCATCCGAGTTCATCAAGGGTCTGATGTTCCTGCAGGTTGCGTGGATCTCCGTAAAAGTTTTCAACCACCTTTCAATGCGATTGACCTCCAAAATCGGGTACCTCGACGGTTTCCTGTCGAAGGTGGACGGAGCAATTTCGTTGAATGTAGCTTCATTTTTTACTTTCGTGCAATCACATCAAAGCATAATTACTATACTTGATAGCAGTTACACATCACTTACGCTCTTTTCGGTCGTTGCATACGCGATAATATTCTCCCTACGAGATATGCGCCGTACATCGTTCTTTCTGGAAACGTTCTTCTTGTCCGCTGTACTCTGCACGGTTCTGGGTATGTTTTTTCCAGCTCAGGGATCTATCGTCACCAACCTCGGGGCGGTGCACGATTTCTCCGGTTTCCCATCGCCGCCGGGTATGTGGTTTGTTGAGCCGCTGGAGGCGCTGCGCAGTGGCACACCGGTAGTCCTGGATCCCCGCAATCTTCCGGGACTCGTCAGCTTCCCGTCCTTTCACACGGCTGCGGCCGTCATTCTCGCGATAAGCTTCTGGCGTACCGTCTTGTTCCTGCCCATGCTGGTCTATGGCTTGGTCGTGATAGCTGCGACTCCAATTTTTGGAGGGCACTATTTTATAGATCTGCTGGGAGGAGCGGTTGTTGCGATAGTTGTCGCATCAGCTCTCGCCAGAAAACAACGCTTCAGCGGTCTTTTCGTGCCGAGGAATGGCGGACTTCCAAGCGGCATCGTTAAACCCTTGGACGGTCCTGCAGCGGTACGTTGAGGAGTGCGGCGCGGGCGGCTTAGCTGAAACGTGGGCCAAACACGTGGGCCAAACGAAAGAGGCCCTTTCGGCTACCCTATTGATTTCACTTGGATATATGCCTTCTGAATTCCGCTGGTGGAGCTGAGGAGGATCGAACTCCTGACCTCGTCATTGCGAACGACGCGCTCTCCCAGCTGAGCTACAGCCCCGTCCAGCGGATGGCGCATTTATCGAAGGCTGCGGTTTCCTGTCAAGGCGGTGTTCCGCCGAAATCTCTCGCCGCCACGCGCCGCGTCGGGCGCTGTGCAAAGGCTGCCCTTGCCGGTTTCGTGCGCAATGGCTACATGTCGGCAACAATCGGAGACCGGCATGCTCGCCCTCATTCAAACCATTGTCATGGCGCTCGACCTCTACTGGTGGATCATCATCGCCTCGGCGATCTTTTCCTGGCTTTATGCCTTCAATGTCGTCAACTCGCGCAATCAGTTCGTTAGCAGCATCGGCAACATGCTCTACCGGCTGACCGAGCCGGCGCTGCGGCCGATCCGTCGGTTTATGCCCGACCTTGGCGGTGTCGACATCTCGCCGATCATCCTGCTTCTGCTCCTGTTCTTCATCAGGCAGCTCATTCTCACCACGATAGCGCCGCTGGTCCTGTGAGGCCGAAGATCGCTTGAGCGCGCCGTTCCGCTTGCGCGCTGACGGCATCGACCTGTTCGTCCGGCTGACGCCGAAATCTCCCGTGGACAGGCTTGAAGGCGTCGAAATATCGGCGGACGGGCGAAGCTATTTGAAGGCGCGCGTGCGCGCCGTGCCCGAGAATGGCGCGGCCAATCAAGCATTGCAAAAACTTGTCGCCAAGGCGCTGAGCGTCCCGGCATCGGCGGTGTCGGTTGTTGCGGGCGGTACGTCACGGCTGAAAACGCTTCGTATCTCAGGCGATCCAGCGGTGTTGGTAAAGCGCATAGAAGCGCTCGATGGCTGATCAGCGTTGCGGGATGCAGACCCTTGATCTGTCAGCGGGACAGCGCCCCCCTCTGTCCTGCCGGACATCTCCCCCACGAGGGGGGAGATCGGCAGCTTCAGCGTGACCCTCAATCCCCCAGCGGCAGCTTCGGATCGTCGACCTTCAGCGTGTTCACGCTCTGCTTGATGCGGCGCAGGTTTTCCAGGACCTTTGGCCCGCGCGTCTCGGCGACCGATGTGACGATCATGTCGACGATCGACAGCAGCGCGTAGCGCGACGAGGTCGGCTTGTAGATGTTTCCGTCTTCCAGCGACTGGAACTGGATGACCGTGTCGGCGGCCTTGGCAAGGGCGGAGTCCGGCGGGGTGATGGCGATGGTGGTGGCGCCATATTGCTGGGCAACCTGCACGGCATCGATGACCGAGCGCGCATAGCCGGACACCGAAAAGGCAATCAGCGTCGTCTCCGATGTGGCGACCGCGGCATACATGCGCTGCAATTGCCCGTCGATCTGCGCCAGCACCGGCACGCCCAGCCGGAACAGCCGGTTCTGCATCTCCGTCGCCATCATCGAGGAAATGCCACCGGAACCGATGCACAGCACATTGCCTGAATTGACGATGCGCGCGGCGACGCCCACCAGCGTCTTCATGTCGAGATTTTCTGAGGCGCGCTGGATGGCGGCAATTGCGGCTTCGGTAATGGCTGAGGCGATGCGCTGTTCGCGCGCATCGCGGCTGAGGGGTTCGGGCGACAGATACTGGCCGCCAATGGCGATCGCCTGCGCCAGATAGAATTTGAAATCGCGCAAGCCTTCGCAGCCGAGATTGCGGCAGAAGCGGGTCACCGTCGGCTCGCTGACGCCGACGCGCGCGGCAATCTCGGAGATTGCAGCCTTGGAGGCGAAATCGAGATCGGTCAGCACGAGGCCGGCCAGCCGGCGGTCCGATTTGGTACCATCCTGCGACATCAGCTGCAGGCGCGTGATGATGTCGGCCGGTGTTTTCATCCCTGAATTATCGTTTTCATATCTGGGTTTTCGTTTTCATGGCGCTGCCTTCATAGCGGCAGGCCCGTGGCCTTGTCGAACAGATGGATGTTTGCCGGCGCGACGGAGACCGGCAGCAATTCGCCTGGCTTGACCTGCACCCGGTCGCGGAACACGGCGCGCACCGTATCGGTGCCAATGGCGCCATAGACATGGGTTTCCGAGCCCGTCGGCTCGACGACATCGACCTTGATCGCCATGGCGTCGGCGGCCTCGCCGATGACGAAGTGTTCCGGCCGTATGCCGGCTTCGACCGTGCTGCCCGCCGGCACGGTCTTGTCGGCGAGAGCAAGCCGTCCTCCGCCGGCCGATTCGAACCAGCTTTTCCCGGGCGTGGTCTTCAGCGCCCCGGAGACAAAGCTCATCGACGGCGAGCCGATGAAGGAGGCGACGAATTTGTTGGCTGGACGGTCATAAAGCTCCAGCGGCGCGCCGACCTGCTGGATCTTGCCGCGGTCCATCACCACGATGCGGTCGGCCATGGTCATGGCCTCGATCTGGTCATGGGTGACATAGACGATGGTCGATTTCAGCCGCTGGTGCAGCGCCTTGATCTCGGTGCGCATCTGCACGCGCAATTGCGCGTCCAGGTTGGACAGCGGCTCGTCGAACAGGAACACAGAGGGTTCGCGCACGATAGCACGGCCCATGGCGACGCGTTGGCGCTGGCCGCCCGACAACTCCCGGGGGTAACGGTCGAGATAGGAGAACAGGTTGAGGACGCCGGAAGCCTTCTTCACCTTGTCGTCTATCGCCGCGCGGCTCTCACCGCGGATTTTTGGTCCGAAGCCAATATTATCGGCCGCCTTCAGGTGCGGAAACAGCGCATAGGACTGGAAGACCATCGCGATGTTGCGCTGCTGCGGCGGCAAATCGTTGGCGCGCACGCCGCCGATCAGGAGGTCGCCCGAGGTGATCGGCTCCAAACCGGCCAGCATGCGCAGCAAGGTCGACTTGCCGCAGCCGGAGGGACCGACCAGCACGACGAACTCGCCGCTTTTGATGTCGAGGCTGATGTTTTCGAGGATCTTGTGACGTCCGAAGGATTTCGACAGGTCGCGGAACTCGACGTCGGTCATGGTCAGGCTCCCAATATGTCGTCGATGAAGGGCAGGAAACCGGCGGTCAGTCCGGCGTCGACCGGCACCACCGCGCCTGTTATCCCCGATGCGCGTCCCGAGGCAAGGAAAGCCACGGCTTCTGCCACTTCCGAGGCGTCGACGATGCGGCCCAGCGGATAGAGCCGCTGCAGCTTGCCGAGGACGTCCGGGTTCTTGGCCAGCCGATGGTCCCAGGCGGCGGTGCGGATGGAGCCGGGGCAGACGACATTGGCGCGCAGGCCGCTGCGGCCGAGCTCCACCGCAACCGATTTCGCATAGGCGTTGATGCCTGCCTTCGCCGCGGCATAGGCAGGGTTGCCGAAATGGGCGATGGCGTTGACCGAGGAGATGAAGACGACGCTGCCCGAGCCACGCACGGCCATCGCCTTGATCAGCGGATCGGCGAACAGCATCACCCCGGTCAGATTGAGGTCGAGTTCATGCTCGATCTTGTCGGGGGTCAGCGCGGCAAGCGTCTCGGCGCGCGTCCAGCCGGCATTGCTGATCAGGATGTCGGGGACGCCGTCCTTGTCGAGGATCGCTGCGATCGCGGCCTCGGTGGAAGTCCGGTCGAGGAGGTCGAAGACGTGGCGCGAGGCGAGATGCGGGCTGCGGAGTTGGTCCTGCGACTGGTCGCAGCCGACGACGCGCGCGCCGCGCTCGGCCAGCAGCGCCACGATGGCCGAGCCGAGGCCGCCGCCTGCGCCCGTCACCACGACCGTCTTGCCTGCAAATTCGACGTTCGAAACCACGCTACGCGTCTCCCTGGGGTCTACGATAGTCGGAAAACGCTATTTTAAGAAATGTAATTAAGCAACAGGATAATCTGCTTGCACAGCGCCAAATGATGGATAATGTAGGAAAGTCACATAAAGCTTGTGCTGCCTGAAAGCCGCAAGAGCACAGGCGCGCATCAAATGGGAGAGATCATATGACGCTTGCAAGATTGACTATAGGCTTGATGGCCGGAATGAGCATGCTGGCGCTGACGGCGCAGGCAGATGCCGGCGAAGTGCGCGTCACCGTAGCCGAATACAGCGCCAAGACCGGGCCGTATTTCGAAGCGGTGAAGAAGGAATTCGAGGCAGCCAACCCCGGCATCACCGTCAAGTTCGAAGTGGTGCCGTGGGATGTGCTCTTGCAGAAGCTGACCACCGACATCACCGCCGGCACTAATGCCGATCTGTCGATCATCGGCACGCGCTGGCTGATCGATTTCGTCCAGCAGGATGTCGCCGAGCCGCTGGACGGCTACATCAAGCCTGACTTCAAGGACCGTTTCATCGACACTTTCCTGTCGCCCTCGATCATGGACGGCAAGACCTACGGCCTGCCGATCGCCGCTTCGGCGCGCGCCATGTACTACAACAAGGAATTGTTCGAGAAGGCCGGCATCGCCAAACCGCCGGAAACCTGGACCGAGCTGCAGGAAGACGCGCGCAAGATCAAGGCGCTGGGCACCGGCACATTCGGCTTCGGCCTGCAGGGCAAGGAGATCGAGACCGACGTCTACTACTACTACGCGATGTGGTCGCAGGGCACCGAGATCCTCAACAAGGACGGGACGTCGGGGCTCGGCACGCCCGGCGCGCTCGAAGCCGCCAAGCTCTACAAGTCGATGATCGACGAGGGGCTGACGGAGCCGGGCGTCACCTCCAACAACCGCGAGGACGTGCAGAACCTGTTCAAGCAGGGCAAGGTCGGCATGATGATCACCGCCCCCTTCCTGTCCAACCAGATCAAGGACGAGGCGCCGAACCTGAAATATGGCGTTGCCGCCATTCCGGCCGGTCCTTCCGGCGCTCGCGGCACGTACGGCGTCACCGATTCCATCATCATGTTCAAGAACTCCAAGAACAAGGATGAGGCCTGGAAGCTGCTCGATTTCCTGTTCACCACCGAACAGCGCGCCAAGTTCACCCAGGGCGAAGGCTTCCTCCCGGTGAACAAGGAAGAGGCCAAGATGGACTATTACCTCAACAATGCCGATCTGGCCGCGTTCACGGCGCTGCTGCCGGATGCCCGCTTCGCGCCGGTGATCCCGGGTTGGGAAGAAGTCGCCCAGATCACCTCGGATGCCATGCAGAAGATCTATCTCGGAGGCGACCCCGAGGCGGGCCTGAAGGAAGCGGCTGATAAGGCCAATGCGGTGCTGAAGAAATAGGGCGTATCTCCCTGCGCCCGGCGCGCCCCTTAGAGATAGGGGCGCGCCACTTTTTCGCTAGCGCTGCCCAGCTAGGCTGCTTTCCTCTCCCTCCGGAGGGGGGAGAGGTGGCTCGGCGAAGCCGAGACGGAGTGGGGGAACCACCGGACAGCCGCCGCGAAGGGACGCAGTAAGGGAACCAGGCGCAAGCATCGCCTCGCCTTGCGCCCAAAGGTCGACCCCCACTCCGTCGAGCTTCGCTCGATACCTCTCCCCCGATCGACGGGGGAGAGGAAAGCCCCTTCCGCCGCTGCCAGGGAAGGGGCAGGCAAATGAGGGGCAGCGCTGACGCCGGGAAGAATTCGGGGCCACCCAAGTCTACAGCAACACGGTACCATCCAGCCGATGCAAAATCGCTTCTTGCCCTATCTCTTGACCTTGCCCAGCCTGCTGCTGGCCGCGGTGGTCATCTTCTGGCCGGTGTGGGACCTGATCCAGATTTCGACGCATGATGTCAGCCGCTTCGGCCAGTTGCGCGACTTCAACAATTTCGCCAATTACGCCGCCTTCCTCGCCGATCCGGATTTTCTGGCAGCACTTTGGCGCACCGGCCTGTGGACCGTTCTGGTGGTCGGTGGCGCACTGCTTTTGTCGGTTCCGGTGGCGATGATCCTCAACACCGATTTCTACGGCCGTGGCATTGCCCGCGTCATCATCATGCTGCCCTGGGCCGTGTCGCTGACCATGACGGCGGTGGTTTGGCGCTGGGCCCTCAATGGCGAAAGCGGCATGCTGAATTCTGCGCTGATCGGGCTCGGCCTGATCCGTGAGAACATCCAGTGGCTGGCGCGCGCCGAGACGGCATTCCCGATGCAGGTGCTGATCGGCATTCTGGTGACGGTGCCGTTCACGACGACGATCTTCCTCGGCGGCCTGTCGTCGATCCCCGACGACCTCTACGAAGCGGCCGCGCTGGAAGGGGCGACGCCGCTGCAGCAGTTCCGCGAGATCACATTCCCGCTGTTGAAACCGTTCATCAACATCGCCATCGTGCTCAACACCATCTATGTCTTCAATTCCTTCCCGATCATCTGGGTGATGACGCAGGGCGGACCGGCCAACTCCACCGACATATTGGTCACCCACCTCTACAAACTGGCCTTCCGCATCGGCAAGCTTGGTGAAGCGTCGGCGGTGTCGCTGCTGATGTTCGCCATCTTGCTGATCTTCACCATGATCTATGTGCGCCTGGCGATGCGGGAGCAACGCGCATGACGCCCAAGCTCAAGCGTACGATCATCGCCTGGCTGCTGCTTTCACCGCTGCTCGTGGTGACGATCTTCCCCTTCGCGGTGATGTTTTTGACCGCGGTCAAGCCGAGGCAGGAAGTGCTGTCGCCGACCTGGTGGCCGAGCGAGTTCCGCTGGTCGAATTTTGCCGACATGTGGGTGGCGACAGGGTTTGGCCAGGCGCTGGCCAATTCGCTCTATGTCTCGGTTATCGCCACGGTCGGCGCCATCCTGATCTCGGTGCCGGCCGCCTACGCCATGTCGCGGTTTCGCTTTGCCGGCTATGGCGCATTCCGGCAGTTCCTGCTGATCTCGCAGATGATCTCGCCGATCGTGCTGGTGCTCGGCCTGTTCCGGCTGATGGCGGCCTGGGGCCTGATCGAATCGACCACGGCGCTCGGCGTCATCTATATGGCCTTCAATGTCGCCTTCACCGTGTGGATGCTGCAGAGCTATTTCGACACCATTCCGCGCGATCTCGAGGAAGCCGCCTGGATGGAAGGCGCCGGCCGCTGGCTGACGCTGCGAAAAGTGTTCCTGCCGCTCTGCCTGCCGGCGATCGCGGTCACCGCCATCTTCACCTTCATCAACGCCTGGAACGAGTTCGTGGTGGCGCTGACCATGCTGCGAAGCCAGGAAAGCTACACGCTGCCGATCCAGGTATTTTCGCTGGTCGCCGGCCGCTACACGATCGAATGGCACCACGTGATGGCGGCGACGCTGCTGGCGACGCTGCCGGTGGCGATCCTGTTCATCTGGCTGCAGCGCTATCTCGTGCGCGGGCTGGCGCTCGGGGCGGTCAAATAAGCAATTCCAGGAAAAGTGTGCAGCGGTTTTCCGTTCGGAATTGCGACAAACAAAGAGCGTAACGATCCACGGAGCTTTCATGCGCATCTTCACCGCCTCGCTGGCGACGGAAACCAACACCTTCTCGCCGGTGCCGACCGATCGCGCCTCGTTCGAGATGGCCTTCTATGCCGGGCCGGGCAAACATCCGGACACGCCGACACTATGCTCCTCGCCAATGGTGGCCTTGCGTCGGCGCGCGGCCAAAGACGGGCTGACCGTCATCGAAGGCACCGCCACCTGGGCCGAGCCGGGGGGCCTGGTGCAGCGCCAGGCTTTTGAGGCGCTACGCGACGAAATTCTCGGACAGCTCAAGGCGGCCTTGCCAGTCGATGCCGTCATTCTCGGCCTGCACGGCGCCATGGTGGCGCAGGGCTATGACGATTGCGAAGGCGACCTGCTTGAACGGGCACGCGCCATGGTCGGACCGGATGTGGTGATCGCTGTGGAACTCGATCCGCACAGCCACCTGACGCCGAAGCGGGTGGCGGCCTCCAACATCATGGCCTACTTCCTCGAATTCCCGCACACCGATTTCTACGAGCGAGGCGAGCATGTGGTCGATCTCGGGCTGGCGGCGGCGCGCGGCGAGATCAAGCCGGTGATTTCGACCTTCGACTGCCGCATGATCCAGGTGCTGCCCACGAGCCGCGAGCCGATGCGCTCCTTCGTCGACCGCATCAAGGCGCTGCACGGCAAGGACGGCGTGCTGTCGGTTTCGGTCATCCATGGTTTCATGGCCGCCGACGTGCCGGAAATGGGCACCCGCATCCTGGTCGTCACCGACAATGACAAGGCCAAGGGCGATGCGCTCGCGGAAAGGCTGGGGCGTGAACTCTACGCCATGCGCGAGAAGACGGCGATGACGATGCTGAACACCGAGGACGGCCTTGATCGGGCGCTGGCCGTGCGCAAGGAAAACCCGGACAAGCCGGCCGTCATCGCCGACATCTGGGACAATCCCGGCGGCGGCGTCGCCGGCGACGGCACCGTCGTGCTGCGCGCCCTGCTGGAACGAGGACTGACCAAGGTCGGCGTGGCGACGATCTGGGACCCGATCGCCGTCACCTTTTGCCAGGCGGCGGGCGAAGGTGCCGTCATCGACCTGCGCTTCGGCGGCAAGGCCGGCCCGCTGGCCGGCGAACCGATCGATGCGAAGGTGCGGGTGCTGAAGGCGGTTCCTGAGGGCTGGCAGAGTTTCGGCCCGAGCCGGGTGACGCTCGGGCCGACGGCGCTGGTGCGCATCGAAGGCACCGAGGTCGATATCATCCTCAACACCAACCGCACGCAGACCTTCGAGCCGGATATCTTCTTCAACATTGGCGTCGATCCGATGGGCAAGGATATATTGCTGATCAAGTCGACCAACCATTTCTACGCCGGCTTCGCACCGATCGCGGCCGAGATTATCTATGTGTCCGCGCCAAGTTCTTATCCAAGCAACCCGGCGGTGACCGATTACAGGAAGCTAACCCGGCCGGTGTGGCCGAGGGTGGCGGATCCTTGGAAGCTGCCGATCTCCCCCCTCGTGGGGGAGATGCCCGGCAGGGCAGAGGGGGGCGCGAAGGATCGCGACGCTTCCTCTTCATAAGATGCACAAGGTTAGGTCAGACGAGCCACCCACTGGGCCGTCGGCGGGACAGCGCCCCCCTCTGGCCTGCCGGCCATCTCCCCCACAAGGGGGGAGATCAGCCAATCACACCAGCCCTCGCTTCACCATCATCGCCTCAGGCGAAGGCATTTTGCCCCGGAACGCCGTGTACAGCTGCTCCGGATCCTTCGAGCCGCCGGCTGCATAGATGTTCTTCCGCAGCCTTTCCGCCAGCTCCGGATTGAACGGATCGCCGGTTTCCTCGAAGGCGGCGAAAGCGTCGGCGTCGAGCACTTCCGACCACATGTAGGAATAGTAGCCGGCTGAATAACCGTCGCCGGAGAAGACATGGCCGAAATGCGGGGTGCGATGGCGCATGGCTATCGTGTCCGGCATGTCAAGCTTCTCCAGCGTTTCGTCTTCGAAGTGAAGCGGCTGGTCCGGTGCATCGGGCCGGGCGTGATAGGCCATGTCGATGAGCGCCGATGCGGTGAATTCCACCGTGGCGAAACCAGCGCCGAAGGTGCGGGCGGCCAGCATCTTGTCGAGCAGCGCCTTCGGCATCGGCTTGCCGGTCTTCACATGCAGCGCATGCTTTTCCAGCACCGCCGGCACGGTCAGCCAGTGCTCGTAGAGCTGCGAAGGCAGTTCGACGAAATCGCGGGAGACCGAGGTGCCCGCCACCGACGGCCAGGTGACGTCGGTCAGCATGCCGTGCAGCGCGTGGCCGAACTCATGGAACAACGTCTTGGCCTCGTCGACCGAAAGCAGGGCTTCTTCGCCGGCCGGAGGCTTGGCGAAATTCATGATGTTGTAGATGACCGGCTTGGATCCATCGCCAAGCTTGTAGCCGGATTTCAGCGCGCTCATCCAGGCGCCGGAACGCTTCGAGGACCGGGCGAAATAATCGGCGAGGAACAGGCCGCGCTCGCTGCCATCGGGGTTCTTCACCACGAAGGTGCGCGCGTCGGGATGCCAGGCGGCGATGCCTTTCTTCTCCTCGAAAGTGATGCCGAACAGTCTTGTGGCGACGTCGAAGCAGGCGTCGATGACGCGGTCGAGCTGCAGGTATGGCTTCAGCTCCGCCTCGTCGAAGGCGAATTTTTCCGCGCGCAATTTCTCCTGGTAGAAGCGCCAGTCCCAGGCGGCGAATTTCTCGTTGCTGCCGGCTGCGGTCGCCAGCCGCTCCAGCTCCTTCTGGTCGGCGGCGGCCTTCTCCAGCGCCTTTTCCCACACCGGGTCGAGCAGGTCGTGCACGGCCTTCGGCGTCTTGGCCATGGTGTCGTCCAGCTTCAGTGCAGCAAAGGAGCCATAGCCGAGCAGCTTGGCCTTTTCGGCGCGCAGCTTCAGCATATCGCGCACCACCGCGGTGTTGTCGCTGGCGCCGCCATTCTGGCCGCGCATGGTGAAGGCGCGGTAGGCGGTCTCCCGCAAGTCGCGGCGTTCGGAAAAGGTGGTGAACGGCTCGTAGATCGAGCGCGATAAGGTGACGGCGTAACGGCCCTTCTGGCCGCGCGTCTCGGCGGCCTCGGCCATCGAGCTCTTCACGAAGTCCGGCAGGCCGGCAAGATCGGCCTCATCAAGGAACAGCGCCCAGTCGCGCTCGTCGGCAAGGACATTCTGGCCGAATGTGGTGCCGAGCGCGGACAGTTCCTCGCTGATGTTGGCCAGCCGCTTCTTGCCGTCGGCGTCGAGCTTGGCGCCAGAGCGGACAAAGCCTTTCCAGGTCTTTTCCAAGACCCGCAGAGTCTCGGCATCGAGCTTCAGAGAATCGCGGCGCTGATAGAGGTCGTCGATGCGGGCAAACAGCTTCTCGTTCATCGAGATCGCCGAGAAATGCCTCGACATCTTGGGCGAAATCTCGCGCTCCAGCGCCTGGATCGCGTCGTTGGTGTGGGCGCCGGCCCGGCACCAGAAGATGGACGAGACATGGTCGAGCGACTCCCCGGCAAGCTCAAGTGCTGCCAGCGTGTTCTCGATGGTAGGCGCATCCTTGTTGCCGGCGATGGCGTCGATCTCGGCTTCATGCGCCTTCAGCGCTGCGTCGAACACCGGGGAAAAGTCGCCGTCGCCGATGTTGGCGAAATTCGGCAGGCCAAGCGGCCCTTGCCATTTGGTCAGCGGATGGACGGCGAGGTCGACGGTTTTCGTGGACGGCATGGGGGATCTTTCGATGATTGGCGGGGCTTGCTCACCGATGTAGGGCGATGCCTGGCGCGGCGCAACAGCGCGGCCGTTCAAGCGGGCGTCAGAAGCCGTCGCAATTTTCCGCGAGCGCCGCTTGCGAACTGGCGGTGATGCGGTTGCCGGTGACGGCAAACGTCTCCTGCATCAGCATGTCGTTGTTGGGAAAATCATAACAGGCAATGACAGTGGTGACGCCGGCTTCGCTCTTTTCGATGCGATGCCGGATCGCGGCGCCGGTCACCGCACCCTCCATTCGTCGATCGAGGCGATGAATTCCTGCTTTGACTGCACGACGCCGAGATCGTCGAGTTTCATGCGGACATCGTCGGCGAGCAGATCCGACAGTTCGGTGCTGTCGGCAACCAGCAGCGCCGAATACCAGCGGTCGATGATGGCGCCGTCATCGGCGCGGGCAGGGGTGAGCGCGAGCGGAAGCGCCGACATGGCGAAGGCAATCACACGCCAAACCCGCATTCCTCGCCTCCTCTTATCTGACCATGATCTTATCCGAAGCCTGGTGCCCACTTTTCGGGATCACGGTCTACCCCAAATCCGGCCGCTCGAAATCGCCGGTGTCCTTGTTCATCACCCAGAGTTCGCCGGTCGAAATGTCGAACCAGGCGCCGTGCAGGGCCAGCCGCCCCTTGCCTTCGAGGATCGAGACGCAAGGGAAGGTCCTGAGATTGGCAATGGAGTAACGAATGGAGATGCGCTCCAGCGCCGTCTGCCGTTCCGTCGCCGTCATGAAGGTGCTGGACGACACGGTTTCGGCCGCCGGCGCGATCAG
Source organism: Mesorhizobium sp. 128a (assembly GCF_053848025.1). Lineage (NCBI taxonomy): Bacteria > Pseudomonadati > Pseudomonadota > Alphaproteobacteria > Hyphomicrobiales > Phyllobacteriaceae > Mesorhizobium > Mesorhizobium sp. 128a. Next base: position 63,001 of record NZ_JBSPKY010000024.1, read on the forward strand.
GCTCATCCATTTGCCGATGAAGTCGCCGGGCGACAGCGGCGCCGAATTGGGGTCGAGCGCGGCGCGGATGCCGCCGCAGCGACCATGGCCCATGACCACGATGTTTTTCACCTTGAGGCTCTGCACGGCGAATTCGAGCGCGGCCGAGGTCGAGTGGAACTCGCCGTCCGGTGCATAGGGCGGCACCAGATTGCCGACATTGCGCAGTACGAAGAGTTCGCCGGGGCCGGCGTCGAAGATCGCTTCGGGTGCCGAGCGCGAGTCGCAGCAGGCGACGATCATGGTTTCCGGCGCCTGGCCTTCACGGGCGAGGTCGCGATAGCGTCCGCTCTCGCTGAGATAGCGGCCGTTCATGAAGTTGCGATAGCCGGCGAGAAGGTGTTCGGGGAGATGGGGCATGGAGCCTTTCCGGGTTGGTGGCGGCCGCTCTTTCTCAGTTTAGAATGCCTCTAACGGCAAATGCCCGTCGCGAGCAATGCCGAATTGCGGATGACTTCGTCGCAAATCGCCATGCGGCATGCATGGCTCGCGCTTGCCTCAGGCCCAGATGGCGACGGGAATGCCGAAACGGTCGGCAAGCGGGGGGTCGGGAAACGCCCTTGCCTCGCCGCTGGCGATGCGTGCGGCAATCAGCATCATCGCTGCCGCGTCCAGGAAATCGTCGGCGGCAGCGCCCGTCGGCGGAGGCTGGTCGAGAAAGGCCTTTTCATAGCCATGCCGGCACAGCAGCGCCTTGCGCTCTGCCATCCCAGCAGGGTTGACGGCGCCCTTGATCTTCTTCGGCAGCGTCATTGGCTTTTCGCCATTCAGCCGGCAGAAGGCGACTTCCGGGTGCGATTCGAAGACGCGGCCGCGCAGTTCGGGACGAGCGATCAGCAGCGCGTCGATCTCGCGGATCTTGGCAAAAATGCCGAAAGCCTGGATCGAGACGCGGCGCGGCGGGTCGGAGGTCGCCTTGGCGATTTCGCTGGCGCGGCGATGCGCGGCAGACCAGGCTTCGATCGTGGTGAAGTCGTTGGTGTCGGCGTAAAGGGCCGCGCGGGAAGGGATAGAGAAGACGCTGGACTGCCTCGCCCCGAGCAGTGGCCGAACCAGCGCCTCCGGCCCGCGCCCGCCTCTTTGCGAAAAATCCGGCAGGCCGATGGGCATGTCGACGGCCACGATCGCATCGGCCGGCAAGGCGTCGAGCATGGCTGCAAAGCTCCGAAAGACAGTCACCGACGGCGAAACGCTTGGCCCTCGATGGACGGCGATCCAGCCCGCCTTGCAACCGTCGACGCCAGCCAGCGCACCGGAGATCACGCCCGGCGGTCCCGCCCTGGATGTGTGAGGTGGCGCATCTGCACCATCGCCATCGGGTGCGACAGGCTCTGGGCGTCGGTTTCCAGCTGCAGTTCGTCGCCGCCGCGCTTGGCCGTGCGCGCCAGGATCTCGTAGACCGCGGCCGTGGTCGACTGCAGCGCCTTGATCGGCGGCTGTCCCGACAGGATGCGGGCGAGGTAGACGGCAGCCGTAAGGTCACCCAGCCCGTTCGGCGGCTTGTCGATCAGGCGATGTTCGGCGAGCAGCGCCTGGCTGGCGTCGAGCAGCAGATTGCCGGTGCCGCCGATCATCATCGACGGCGCCGACGTCACCAGCATGGTTCTTGGGCCGGCATGGAGGGCGGCTGCAATGACCGATTTCAGATCGGGCAAAGGAGCGCCCGCCATCCACTCCAGCTCGTAGCGGTTGGGGGTGGCAATGTCGGCGATCGGCATCAGCCGGTCGCGCATGGCGGCAGCCGTCGGCTCCGGCACGTAGAGCCCGCCGGAATCGCCCATCACCGGATCGCATATATAGACCGCGTCCGGCGTCTTCGCCTTGACCGTGGCAACCAGCGAGGCGACGGCATCGGCCTGGCCAGCCTCGCCGAGATAGCCCGACAGCACGGCGCCGACCTCGCCTAGCCAGGGCGCTCGTTCGAGGTCGGCCATCAGCGCCTTGAACTGGTCGAGCGGCGGCACGATGCGCGTTGCCCTTCCATGGCCGGGGTGCCAGGGCAGGATGATTGTCGGCACCGCCCACACCGGAAAGCCCAGCGTCTCCAGCGCAAACACGGCGGCGCGGTTGCCGACCGAGCCGCGGGCGACATGGCTGGAAATGACGATGACCGCGCGCGGCGCGTCGGCTTTTTCGCTGTTCATGAAATTCCTAGCTGCCCCGGGAAACGTAGTACACGAGCCAGATCAAAAGGCCGAGGGCGACGATGAGCCCGAGCGTGCGGCCGATGCGGGTGCCCCAGACCTCGATCGGATCGGAGCGATCGGCCTCGGCGGCGGTGACGTGATCTCGCGCGCCTTTCGCGGCGCGCGCGATGAACGACGTACCGCCGAGGCCACCCTCGTTCGCCACGCGCTCGATAATGCGGCGCGATTCGCTGTCTTCGTCGCGGCGTTCCGCCATGATCCTGTCCTGTTTGCCGGCGACCATATCGTGTTCGTGCGGGCAATCACAGGGCCTCGGGGGCGCATGAGTGCGCGCCAGCCGCAGACATTTTCTTGAGCGCGGATTGTGCTAGATCAGAGTGGAGGATGATCTTTAGGACAAAACGGTTCCCGTTTGTCCGTGAAAATCGGTTCCCACTTTTCGGGATCATGCTCTAAAGCTTCGTATGCAACTTCTGTCGAGGGACCACACCATGTTTGCCCAGCGCCTTGCTTCACCGTTCCCCTTCCGCAGCCTGCCGGCCGTGTTGATGATGGCCATCGTGCTGCCGCTGCTTGCCGGCTGCGGCTACAACACCATCCCGACAGCGGAGGAAAACGCCAAGGCGGCCTGGAGCGAGGTGCTGAACCAGTATCAGCGCCGCTCCGACCTGATCCCCAACCTGGTCGAGACGGTCAAGGGCTATGCGGCGCATGAAAAGGATACGCTCGACGCGGTGGTCGAAGCGCGCGCCAAGGCGACGCAGATCACGGTAACGCCGGAAACCCTGAAGGATCCGGAAGCCCTCAAGAAGTTCCAAGATGCCCAGGCTGGGCTGACGAGCGCGCTGTCGCGGCTGATCGCGGTGTCCGAGGCCTATCCCGATCTCAAGGCCAACCAGAACTTCCTGGCGCTTCAGGCGCAGCTCGAAGGTACCGAGAACCGCATTGCGGTGGCGCGGCGCGACTACATCCTGGCCGTCAAGGACTACAATCTGACACTGAGGACCTTCCCCTCGGTGCTGTGGGCAACCTTCTGGTTCCGTAGCAACGAGCCCTTCGCCAACTTCACTGTCGAAGAAGACAAGATGCAGCCGCCGAAGGTCGACTTCGGAACGAAGCAGGGCGGGTAAGCAGGTCAATCTAGCGGGTCTGGTCCTTGTCGACCTTGAGTTCCGTCACACCCCCCTCTGTCCTGCCGGACATCTCCCCCGCAAGGGGGAAGATCAGCTTTGATTTATGCTTTCGCCAATCTTCAATGGCTCACGGCGGGAGCCGACAGCAAAGCTGCCAATCTCCCCCCCTGCGGGAGAGATGGCCGGCAGGCCAGAGGGGGGTGGGACGGAACGCCTACCTAGCTTTCCTTGGCATACTTCTCTGCTTCCTCTTCCCCCTCTCCGCCTTCGCCGCCGATCTGCCAGCGCTGACCGGCCGCGTCGTCGACAATGCCGGCATCATCGACGCAGGGACCAAAGCTGCGCTGACGCAAAAGCTCGCGGACTTCGAGGCAAAAGGCTCCGACCAGATCGTCGTTGCCACGATCCCAAGCCTCGATGGCGAGGAGATCGAACCCTATGCCAACCGGCTGTTCCGCTTCTGGAAGCTGGGCCAAGCGAAGGAAAACAACGGCGTGCTGCTTCTGGTGGCGCCGAACGACCGCAAGATGCGCATCGAGGTCGGCTATGGGCTGGAGGGCACACTGACCGACCTGCACACCAAGCTGATCATCGAAAACGACATGGTGCCGGCGTTCCGCGCCGGCGATTTTTCCGGCGGTATTTACAAAGCCGTCGATGACATGGTCATGGTGCTGGAAGGCAATCCGGAAGAGCTGGAAGCGCGCGGCAAGCGCAACGAACAGCCGCCGGTCGACATGGACAATCTGTTCTTTGGTGTCTTCATCAGCATCTGGGCGATCATCTTCTTCGGCAGCATGGCCGCCTCCATCCTGCCGCCGATCTTCGGCAAGAAACTTGGCCCCGGCCGCTACCGTTGGCTGGGTATGACATTCGAGCCAGGCCGGCGGTCATCCAGCAGCGGCTGGTCCTCGGGCAGTTCCGGTGGCGGCTGGTCGTCGGGCTCAAGCGGTGGCGGCGGCTTTTCCGGCGGTGGCGGTTCGTCCGGCGGCGGCGGCTCCTCGGGGAGCTGGTGACGAGATGACCGCACGCATCATCAATTCCTGGCATGACCCTTTCGTCACAATGACCGGCGCTGTCTTGCTGGGCCTGGCGGTTTTGCTTGTCGACTTTGCCGCCATGGCTGCGGAGTTGCCCGCACTCACGGGTCGTGTCGTCGACAATGCCGGGATCATCGATGCCGCGACCGAGGCGGCACTGACGCAGAAGCTGACGGATTTCGAGACCAAAGGCTCCGACCAGATCGTCGTCGCCACGGTTCCCAGCCTCGACGGCGAGGAGATCGAACCTTACGCCACCCGGCTGTTCAACTTCTGGCAGCTCGGCCAAGCCGGCAAGAACAATGGCGTGCTCCTGCTGGTGGCCAGGAACGACCGCAAGATGCGCATCGAGGTCGGCTATGGGCTGGACGACACGTTGACCAACCAGCACGCCACACGGATCATTGAAGACGACATGGTGCCGGCCTTTCGTGCCGGCGATTTCTCCGGCGGCATTTCCAAAGCGGTCGACGACATGATCGCGGTGCTTGGGGACAGTCATGGTGGTTGAGGGCGATGCGGGTGCACTGGAGGCGGTGACGATATGATGACGCGGATCATCAGCCCCTCCAGCCTTGGCCGTCTCACCGCCGGTGTGTTGTTCGCCCTGGCGGTTTTGATCTTCGGTTTCGCGGCGCTGGCCGCGGAGTTGCCCGCGCTCACCGGCCGCGTCGTCGACAATGCCGGCATCATCGATGCCGCGACCAAGGCAGCACTGACCCAGAAACTGGCGGATTTCGAGACAAAAGGCTCCGATCAGATCGTCGTCGCGACCATCATCAGCCTCGACGGCGAGGAGATCGAACCTTACGCCAACCGGCTGTTCCGCTTCTGGAACCTCGGGCAGGCGGGCGAGAACAACGGCGTGCTTCTGCTGGTGGCCAAGAACGACCGCAAGATGCGCATCGAGGTCGGCTATGGGCTGGAAGGCACGCTGACCGACCTGCACACAAAACTGATCATCGAAAACGACATGGTGCCGGCTTTCCGCGCCGGTGATTTCTCCGGCGGCCTTTCCAAGGCCGTCGACGACATGGTCATGGTGCTGGAAGGCAATCCCGAAGAGCTGGAGGCGCGCGGCAAACGCAATCCGGCCGACCACAGCACGCCCATCGATCCTATAGTCGCGATCTTCCTGATCCTGTGGGCGACGATGTTCTTCGGCGGTCTGGCGATGGCCTTCCTGCCGCCGATCTTCGGCACCAAGCTGTCGCCGGGCGTGTATCAATGGCTGGGCATGACGTTTCGCTATGGCCAGGGGCCGAGCGGTTCGTCGTCGGGTTCAAGCGGCTGGACGACGAGTTCGTCCTCGGGCAGTGGATGGTCGTCAGGAAGCTCCGGCAGTGGCTGGTCGTCGGGCTCGAGTGGCGGCGGCGGGTTTTCAGGTGGCGGCGGGTCGTCCGGCGGCGGCGGGTCTTCAGGGAGCTGGTGAAAAGAAATGGCAACACGACCGATCAGCCCGCAGGACCATGAGCGCATCGCCGCCGCGATCCGCGCCGCCGAATCGAAAACCGACGGTGAGATCTACTGCGTCGTCGCGCATGCCAGCGACGGCTACTTCTTTCCCGCCGCCTTCATGGCGACATTGGGCATGCTGATCGTCAGCCTCGCCGTCGCCTATGGGCTGGAGGCCTGGTGGCTGTCGATCCGGCTGCCGCATTTCGTCCTCGCCGAGCTGCTGGCACTGGCGTCGGTGCTGGTGCTCTTGTGGGCGCTGCCGGGCTTGCGCATCCATCTGGTGCCGCGCCGGCAGCGTTATCAGGCGGCCCATGACAATGCGCTCAGGCAGTTCCTCGCCCGCAATGTCCACCGCACCACGGCGCGCACCGGCGTGCTGGTCTTCGTGTCGATCGCAGAGCGCTATGCCGAAGTGGTCGCCGACTCTGGCATCAACAGCAAGGTCGGCCAGCATGTCTGGGACGGTGTTATCAGCGACCTGACGCAGCATGCCGGCGACGACCGGCTGGCTGACGGCTTCGTCAAGGCGATCGGGCAGGTCGGCGCGGTGCTGGCCGAGCATTTCCCGGTTACGTCGGGCGACGCCAATGAGCTGGACGATCATCTCGTCGAAATCTGAAAGCCCGCCTGCAAACGCACCTCAGCCGGACGGCTGACGCGGTTTTCCACGCTTCCAGCCTTCGCTGGCCGAAGCACTCATGATGGCCTGTGCGAAACGTCAGGAGCGCCCTGACGGGACTCTTGCAAATGGCCGATGCGGGTTTATGGTTAACAAATCATGAATACGCTGAGCATCGACATCAGGAAAGCCGAACCGCGCGACGCCGGCGCCATCGCCGACGTGCACCAACAAGCCTGGGAGGGCGCCTATTCCGGCATCATCCCGCATCGCTCGCTGACCTCGATGATCAACCGCCGCGGCGCCGACTGGTGGGCGAACGCCATCCGCCGCGCCGCCACCGTGCTGGTGGTCGAAATCGGCGGCACCATCGCCGGCTACGCCACGATCGGCAAGAACCGCGCCCGCGAGCTTCGGCAGCAGGGCGAGATCTATGAGCTTTACCTGCGTCCGGAATATCAGGGCATCGGGCTCGGCAGCCGGCTGTTCAAGGCGGCGCGGGCACGGCTTGCCGACCACGGGCTGAAGGGCATGGTGGTGTGGGCGCTGGAAGATAACCAGAACGCGCTGGCCTTCTATGCCGGCGCTGGCGGCCGCGACGTCGCCGAAGGCGTCGAGATTTTCGAGCAGAGAGCGCTGAAGAAGGTCGCCTTCGTCTGGGAATAGCGGACGCCGCCTCGGTTACAGGCCATTCACAAACTGTGCGCCTTCATTAGCGCTGCGTACCAATCGCCGCATTGCACCATGACGTTTCGCCCGCTATCGATCTTGGGAATCGAGAGAGGGATTTGAGCCATGCGCATTGAAGCCATTGCCAGCGGAAAGAACCCGCCTGAGGACGTCAACGTCATCATCGAGGTGCCGATCGGCGGCGAGCCGATCAAATACGAGATGGACAAGGAGGCCGGCACGCTGTTCGTCGACCGCTTCCTGCACACCTCGATGCGCTATCCCGGCAATTACGGCTTCGTGCCGCACACGCTGTCTGGTGATGGCGATCCGATCGACGTTCTGGTCTGCAACACCCGCGCGCTGGTGCCGGGCTGCGTCATCAATGTGCGCCCGATCGGCGTCTTGATCATGGAAGACAATGCCGGCCAGGACGAGAAGATCATCGCCGTGCCGTCGCCGAAGCTGACGCTGCGCTACGAAAACGTCACCGAATACACGCAGCTGCCTGAGATCACCCGTGACCAGGTCCAGCACTTCTTCGAACACTACAAGGATCTCGAGCCCGGCAAATGGGTCAAGATCGAGGGCTGGCACGATTCCAAATACGCCAAGAAGATGATCGTCGACGCGATCGCACGGGCGAAGGCGGCTAAGTAGCCCGCTCAGTTATCCACCCTGCCAAAGGCCGGGACGTTGCCGATGACGGTGTGCTTGTCCTTGCCGCAGGCAAAGGTCCTTGCCTTTTCGTCGGCCAGCTTGCGCGCCTGGTCATTGGCTTGCGGGTTGCCGGTGGCGAGCACCAGGCCGATTGTGCAGCCGTCGCGGGCATCCATCTGGGCGACCTTGGCGACGAGCAGCACTTCGGTCGGCTTGTTCTCGTCCTCGGGGTTGCTGATCGAGCGGCGGTGGATGACGGCGAAGGGAACGACGACGTCGCCCTTGGTCTCGATACGCCACTCGACCCTGGCTCCTGACGAATTGAAGCCGGAAAAACTCTCCCAGACCGTCGTCATGTCGCTGCTGGGCGGGAAGCCGTAAAACAGCGACTCACGGGCGTCGTCATAGGCGATCAGCACGGGAAAGCCCTTATAGCCGGAGCAGGCGAGTTCGGCCCAGTCGCCGTCGCCTTCCTCAGCTTGCGCGTAGGTGGCGCAATCCTTTTGCGAGTCGAGGTCGGTGTAGACGCTGGATATGCCATCGGCATGGGCTGCCTGGCAGAAACCGGCAAGGACAAGCGAGAGCAGAAGAGTGCGCATGGCGGACAACCCGTTTCGAGCTGCCGCAGCGTATCGTCAAATGTTATTTCTTCAAGCTAGCCTCGATCAGCAGGTCCGCGTTGCGGGCGACCGATGCCGCCGGGCCGCCGAGGCCGAACAGCTGGCCACTGATATAGGCGCCTTCGATCAGGAGCAGCAGGCCGTCGCCCAGTGTGTCAGGGTCCTGCGCACCCATCGCTGCGGCCATGGCGCGCAGGCGGTGGCGCAGCTCCTGCTTGTTGGCTTCGCTGACGACGCGCGCCGGATGGCCGTGTTCGGGATATTCCACCGCCGCGTTGGTCATGCCGCAGCCGCGATAGGCCGGTCTTTGCGTGCGCTTGCCGATGCGGGTCAGGAAGGCGCTTATCTGCGCGCGCGGGTCGCCGGGATGGGCGGCCACGGCTTCGTCGAAACGCTCCCAATATTCGCGGTCATATTGCCTAAGGTAGGAGGCGGCCAGTTCGTCCTTGGAGGGGAAACTGCGGTAGAGGCTGGGCTTGGTGACGCCCGCCCGCTTGACGATCTCATCGACGCCGATCGCCCGGATGCCGCGGCGATAGAACAGGTCGTGGGCCACGTCGAGGATCTTGTCCGCGGCCTTCGGGGCCGGCGGCGCCTCGCTGATCGACGCTTCAACATTTTTGTCCGATGGCATGCAAACAACCCGCTTGACAATGTTACTGACCGGTACGTATGTAGGCCATCACCTCATTGCAACGTACCGGTCAGTAACATGATAGCTCAATCCCGTCCCTTTGGCCAGCGCTACGCTTTCGTCGTGGTCGGCGTCATCTTCCTCTGCCTGCTGATCGCGGCCGGTCTGCGTTCGGCTCCGTCCGTGATGATGCTGCCGCTGGACAACAGCTTCGGCTGGGGACGGGATACCGTTTCGATTGCCGCTGCCATCGGCATCTTCCTCTATGGTCTGACCGGACCGTTTGCTGCAGCGCTGATGGAGCGGATCGGTCTGCGCCGCACGCTGCTTGCCTCGCTGATGATCATGTCGGGCTCGACCGCTCTCAGCCTGCTGATGACCGAGCCCTGGCACCTCTTCCTCACCTGGGGCGTGTTTTCCGGTATCGGCTCGGGTGCTGTTGCCACCGTGCTCGGCGCCACCATCGTCAACCGCTGGTTCAAGACCAATCGCGGTCTTGTCATGGGCCTGATGTCAGCCTCCAGCGCCACCGGCTTGCTGGTGTTCCTGCCGCTGCTCGCCTCGCTCGCCCAGTCCGGCGGCTGGCAGCCGGTCGCCATCGCCGTCTCTGTCGCCACCGCCTGTCTGTTGCCGCTGGTCTGGCTGCTGGTGCCGGAGCGTCCGGCTTCGATCGGCATGGTGCGCTATGGCGCCGAGGCCGATGACGTGCCGCCGGTGTCGCCGGCATCGCAAGGCAATTTCCTGGCGCATACGCTCAACACGCTGCGCCGCGCCGCCGGCACCCGCGTCTTCTGGTATCTGTTTGCCACCTTCTTCATCTGCGGTTTCACCACCAATGGGCTGGTCGGCACGCATCTGATCTCCTTCTGCGGCGATATGGGTATCGCCGAGGTCCAGGCTGCCGGCCTCTTGTCGCTGATGGGCATCTTCGACCTGATCGGCACAACGCTGTCGGGCTGGCTCACCGACCGTTTCGACCCGCGCAAGCTGCTCGGCGTCTATTACGGCATTCGCGGTCTGTCGCTGATCTATCTGCCCTATTCCGGCTTCTCCGCGACCAGCCTGATCATCTTTGCGGTGCTCTACGGCCTCGACTGGATCGCCACCGTGCCGCCGACGCTGAGGCTCGCCAACGAAGCCTTCGGCGACCGCAGCGGCCCGCTGGTGTTCGGCTGGATCGTCGCCGGCCACCAGGTCGGTGCGGCAACCGCCGCCGCCTTCGGCGGCACCATGCGCGAGCTGCAAGGCAATTATGAACTGGCCTTCCTGATCGCCGGCATGACCGCGATCATCGCAGCCTGTATCTCGCTGCTGATCAATACCAGCAGGCCGGCGTTCGAGCCGGAGCCGCAGGCGGCTTAGCGCAGGCTTCCCCTTCTCCCCTTGTGGGAGAAGGTGTCGCCGAAGGCGACGGATGAGGGGTGTTCCAGGGAACGCAGACGTCTCACTCCGCTGGAACACCCCTCATCCGTCTCGGCGCTACGCGCCGATCCACCTTCCCCCACAAGGGGGGAAGGAAGAGGTTGGTTGTTATCAAACCTTCATCATCCCGAGATGCTCCTGAAACATTGACGCCGGAGTTTGGCGGCTTCGTTCAAGCCATCAGGAGACAGCCATGAACAAGATCTCGTTGACCCGCCGCGCCTTCGTCACATCAGCGAGTGCGGCCGGTCTGCTCGGCGCATCGGGCCTCGCTTTGCCCTATTATTCGCGCGCCAGCCAGCGCCCGGCCTTCACCCATGGCGTCCAGTCCGGCGATGTCGATGCCTCGAGCGGCATGGTGTGGACGCGCACCGATCGGCCCTCGCGCGTCATGTTCGAAGTGTCGTCGACGGAGAATTTCGCCAATGCCACCCGGCTCGCGCCGCTCGACACCTCGCCGGCCAGCGATTTTACGATCAAGCGGCTGCTCACCGACCTCGCTTCCGACCAGGACATCTTCTACCGCATGACCGCCGCCGATCTCTCGGACATCAATGTCGTCTCCGAGCCGATCGTCGGGCGCTTCCGCACCGCGCCCGCCTCGAAGCGCGACATCAAATTCGCCTGGTCGGGCGACACGGCCGGCCAGGGCTGGGGCATCGACGACACCGGCATGAAGACCTACGCCACCATCGCCAAGCATACGCCCGACTTCTTCCTGCATTCCGGCGACACGATCTATGCCGATGGCGCCATGAAGGATGAGGTAGACCTGCCTGGCGGCGGCAAATGGAAGAACGTCGTCCTCATCGACGGCAAGCGCAAGGTTGCCGAAACGCTGGACGAGTACCGCGACCAGTGGAAATACAACATGATGGACAAGAACGTCCTCGCCTTGAGCTCCATCTGCCCGACCTTCTACCAGTGGGACGACCACGAAGTGCTGAACAACTGGTCGGATTCGAAGGACCTGACCACCGACGACCGCTACAAGGAAAAATCCATCCATGTGCTGGCGGCCCGCGCGGCGCGCGCCTTTCACGAGATGACGACCATCCGCTACGAGCCGTCTGAACCCGGCCGTGTCTATCGCAAGATATCCCACGGGCCACTGCTCGACGTGTTCTTCCTCGACATGCGTTCCTATCGCGGCCCCAACGGTCCTGACATGCAGGACACCATGACGCCGGAGTCCCGCATGCTCGGCGAACAGCAGACCAAATGGCTGAAGCGCGAGCTGGCCAACTCCAAGGCGACCTGGAAGATTATCGCCGCCGACATGCCGCTTGGCCTCGTCGTCTGGAACGACGGCACCAAGAAGGTCGGCGCGGAAGCCGTCAGCAATGGCGACAATGGTCTGCCGAAGGGCCGGGAGCTCGAGATCGCCGACCTGTTGCGCTACATCAAGAACGCCGGCATTACCAACACGGTGTGGCTGACCGCCGACGTGCATTACACGGCCGCGCATTACTACAACCCCGACAAGGCGCAGTTCCAGGATTTCAATCCGTTCTGGGAATTCGTCTCCGGCCCGATCCATGCCGGTACGTTCGGCCCCAACGATTTCGACATGACCTTCGGGCCGGAGCTGAAATTCATCAAGGCGCCGACCGCCGAACAGGGCCAGAACCTGCCGCCATCGGCCGGCCTGCAGTTCTTCGGATTGGTGGATATTTCAGGCGCTACCGAGCAGCTGACGGTGCGGCTGATGGATCGCGACGACAACGAGCTCTACAAGGTGACGCTGGACCCGGTGAGGTCGGCTTAGGCGCTGGATAAGTCGGGCGCGCGGCACCCCCCTCTGTCCTGCCGGACATCTCCCCCTCAAGGGGACTGTTGCAAAATTGGGTGGATATGATTCCCTGTTTTGAAACGGGGATTTTGCGATGACGACA
>NZ_JBSPKY010000025.1:0-57168 GCF_053848025.1 Mesorhizobium sp. 128a
CCGTAATTACTGAAATCGCTGTCCGCGAATTAGCGGAATGGGTGTCCGCGAATTTCTGAAACACGCAGCGACGACGTGATGGCGATGCTCATCGCGACGGGACGCGACGGAAGTGGTCTCCGGCAGCGAGCGATCTCGAGTGGACCTTTGCCAATGGAAAGTGCAGAACGTGAGGGATGTTTCGGCGTCCACAAGCGTGGCCTCTAAGGGGTCGGAACCTACCTGAGGAGCCAAGAGTTCGGGCCTTGATCGACTTTCATTGCCACCTTGACCTGTTTCCGAATCCGGCACTTGCCGCGGATAGCGCTGAGCGCGCCGGAATGTACATGCTTCCCGTGACGAACACGCCGAAGGCATTCCCTAAAACGGCCCAGCTCGCCAAAGGCAGGAAGCGGATCAGGACAGCCCTTGGACTTCACCCCCCAGCTTGTTCATGAGCGGCACGGCGAGGTGCCGCTGTTTGTCAGGCTGCTGGGTGAGAGCGAATACGTTGGTGAGATAGGCCTGGACGGCGGCGATGAATTCGCGCGCCACCTTGACCTGCAGAAGGATGTCTTCGACAGGCTCTTGCGAGCGTGCTCGCAGGCGGGCGGTCGCGTGATGTCCATCCATAGCCGACATGCTCCGGATCTGTTCCGCATGCCGAGAAGGCTGCCGATATCGGTGCATGGTTTTCCGTAGGCCTTCCCATGGTCCGAAGCAGACGCGCTGCAAGCTTGCTTTCCAAAATGCCGAGGAACCGAATTCTCACCGAAACGGACGCGCCGTTCGCTTCTACATCGGGACAGCATATCCGGTGACCGCGGTTGAGGAGACGGTGTCTGCGCTTGCGGGATTCTGGAAATGCGATGTCGCTTCCGCTCAGGGGCAGTTGAATGACAATCTCCGAACGCTGGTCGGTAGAACCACCCAGTTCCGGCCTGGGTCTTTAGTGACGCAAGCCCGCGGATAGGCCCCTCTTCACTCCATGGTCAGGAGCGTGTAGCTCTTGATTGGTTCGCCCTTGACGAACGCCCTGCGGGGATTGCCGTCTGGTCCGAGCAGCGGCTTGGCCCCGATCGCGTTCTTGATATACCACCCTAGGTACATGTTGACGGGGGTCTTCCCCGGCGCGCCGTCGGCTCCGGCCTCGGCGCCGATCACGTCCTCGTAGAGCCTTCGCGTATCATTGTCCTCGACCAGGAGCCGGAACACGGTTCTGGTGAAGTGCTCATCGAACGCTCCCTCGGCGAATGCGTCCCGCGCCTTCCGCTGGGCCACCTCGTAGAGTGCCCTCTCCCTCTCGATTCTGAGGCGCAGGTCCTCTGGCAGATCCTCGATCACCGCCTTCTCGAGAATGTCCTGCATGTACGCCGAAGGGTCGAGGCCCGCATCCTCCGCCCGACGCAGGATCGCCCCATGTACGTCGTTCTTCAGCCTCAGCGAAACCCTGGTTGTGTTCTGTGAAGTCAAGGCCGTTTCCTTCTCTCAGCGCGCCACAACATGGTGCGGACAGCTGTATAGTGGAGGCGTCCAAGTCTGTCAACACAGGGTGCGGACACTCGTGAGTTGCAGCCAGCTGAGATGTCAGCCTGCAGCATGGCGCGATGTGCTCTCAGGGACTCGAAGGCTTGCGTGCGACAAGTTCACGGCCCGACCTCCGACACTGGCTATGGACAGAATCGTTCACCGCAGGTGGTACTTTGAAGGCTGCCCGAAGCGTGGTGCAAACTCATGTGGCGATGGCTGCCCAGAGCGGAACTTTATGTGGCGACCGTTTGAAAGCCGTTGGCGACCGCTTGAAATTCATCAACGATTTCAATGATGATGGTGGAACATAGCCAGGCAAAGAACAATCAGGTGATTTGATACTTGAGTCGACGTTGTACGAAGGCGGGCCGCGAACCTTCCAGCACCCTTACGATATGGCCGTTGGTATTCGGGTTCTCGATCGCGCCGCAATCATAGCTGAACCTGTAACCGCTCACCTTGTCCAACCGGACATAGACGATTTGTTCGGCGTCGGCTCCGATCGCGAGGTTTGGGTTATGCGTCACCAATATGACCTGCCGGGTTTTCTTTGCGTCGCGAATACACCTTGCGAGTACCGCGAATATGCTGTCGTTGTCGAGATTGTCCTCGGGTTGGTCGATGATGAGGGGTGAGCTGTCGGTGTCCAGGTGTAGGTAGAAGACCAGCAGCAGAAGCCCCTTCTCTCCGGGGGAAAGCTGGTTCAGATCTTTGCCTCCCAGTCTCAACTCGTACCGGGGCTCGAAGTATTCGAGGGAATAAAGAAAGTCGTAGAATTTCTTGACGTCTTTGGTCTGCCGTCTGATGCCACCCGATTTCATCGATCTGACCACATCGTCCACAAAGGCAAAGATGCTTTCGAAGGAGTTCCAGTCGACTATTGATAGCTTCTGTTGAAGCGCGCGCGCGCCTTCTGCGACTCCGCGGAAGGGACCGCTCACGTTTTGGTTCAGATGGTTGAAGAATTCTTCACCGAACTTGGGAGACGGTACAAAAGACGCGTCGATCGACACCTTGAAATCCCCGGTACTCACCACGGTGAGCCGCGACTCGACCTTGGTTTTCAAACCCTCGTAGAACGTTCTTATCTTGTGCTTGCTTTCGAAGAGGGCCAAGCACAGCGCCTTACGGTCTTCATACGCCTTGGACAACTCCCCCGGCAGATCGTTGTCGATCCGGGCAATGCGGGCCTCCAGTTCCGCGATCGTGCCTAGTTTCGGCGAGTCCTTTAGACCGACGATATTGCTGATCTGCTCGGATATCTCGCGGACGGCCTGCACATACCTTTGATAGCGCTGTTGGGGCGCCGAGAGAGCGGCGCGCGTCTCGGCGATGCAATCAGCAATATATTTCTGCGCAGCACGCAATTCGGGTACACTGGCGACTGTGGAAAGATCGGTCTTTGGATCGAAAAACATGGCGCTCTCGCGCTCAATCGCCACGATTTCTTCGTTCATAGCCTCAATCTTCTTCGTGACCTCTTCGAGATTAACGGTAAGACTAATGACTTGGTCAACATCTAAACCGAGACCGCTATACTTGGTTTTGAAAACCTCCTTGTCGCCTTGCACACGGCTTTTCAGGGCATTTACGCCGTCCTTGAATTCGCTGGCCTCTTGCAAGGTAGTCTTGTGGCGACCGAGCCGCGTGACGGCGCTCTTTTCACGCGCAGCAAGGTCGTCCAGCAACCGGGTTTGTGACGCGATTTCTTCTGTCGCCGCTTCCTGTTCCGCACTCTGCGCAGCCGGGGTAGCTTCCTCCGGAGGCTTTGACGCTTCGAGTGTGGATACCTGCTTCTGAAGGACCCCTAGTTCCGCCTGCAGTTTGGTCTTGAATTCAGGTTCGCTCTGGTCCTCGAGTTCGAGAATCCTGACGTTGAGTTCCCGCAGCTTCGTTTTGATCTGGCTAGCTTCCTGTCGACTGTTCAACGTCTTCCGTTCTTCGAGATCGTGGAAGCTCTTGGCGTCCATCTTGTCGCTGATGTCGACGTGCGAAAATACGACGTCTTCGATTTCCCTACGCAGCGCCTGGACTTCGATTTCGTTCGTCAGGCTCTCGAAGTAGTTCTGTGGCAGGTATTTGACTGCCTCCGGCGAAAGTTCATCGACATCATCGTTCAGAGTCCGTTCGACAACGCTCCCGCTCTTCCATACGAGACGACCCGAAAAATTCTCGGCGAACCCGGGCCGCTTGAATTTCCTGTTCGTTTGACTGTCCGTTAGAAACGAGAAATATTTCGCTTGGCGAGTATTTCCGAGCAGTGCGACGATATCCGCGACAGCGCTTTTGCCGCTTCCCTTGTTCCCGATTATGGCAGTCAGCTCAGGGTTGAACGGGATATCGACATTCCGAAACCAGGTGCCGTTATGACCGGCATAGGGGGCGAGGGGATTAATCTCCAGCCTGTCGATGAACTGCGTCGCCTCGCGCTCGAGCCGGACGAGAACGGTTGGACGGTCTCCGACAAAGACGCGATGTTCCGGTTCGAAGATCGTCTGACGGAGACCTCGGAAAGTCAGATTGGCCTTGATCCAGGTCGATTGATAGCTCGGTTCGTCCCCTGTCAAACGTCCGAGGTCCTCGAAGGAATGAGCGTCACTGGCGTCATAGAGGGGCTTAGGTTCCGACTTCGACGCGTCCTCGTAGCGCGAGTCGCTCAGGAAGAATGCCGTGCTATTCGACTTCCCAAAGAAGGCGCTACTGATCCTATCGAGTTCATCGGAAATGGATTTGCTACGCTGGGAATTTTTGGCGGTACCGCGCAGGCCATCGTTTCCGGCGGCGGTGACGATAATGTATTGCTCCGGCGCGAAACATCCTTTTAGCGAGTCCTTGACATCATGTATGCTGACGGTGGCCGCAGCGTAATTAGCAGACGTCAGTTCACTGCAGCGTAACCGTCTGCCACCAACGGATATGTGCGTTTCCAGGTCGTTGAGGAACTTGCTCAAGGCTTCGGGCGTCGCGACAGCCGGGTCTATCAGCACATGCGTGTTGACGTTTTTGCCGTCGATGCTGACCGTCTCGGTCAAACGCAGCTCCAGGTTCGGGATCACCAGCTTGGCCGAGTCCGGATACGATTGGCGATACCACTTGACGGTGTTCAGGTAGCCGTCGAACGAAAAATAGTCCGTTATGCCAAAGGCCTGGACCTCGGATTGTTCGAGAATAGCCACGAAGCGTTTCCACGTCGCGTCGTCCGGTTTGCCATATCCGCAAGAGAGCTTCGTACCGGGCGCGTGTAAATGCAGGTCCCACTTAAGCCATTGCGATCCTCGATGAGCCTCTCGTTTGGTAGCACGCGGCGTCGGGGACTCGCTCATCCGAAGCACTCCAGGTGACGGTTTTCCGATCCGAAGAAGCCACGCCTGTCGTCCGGCAGGATCACGAATCTGCGCCTAGATGAAAGCGCGGGTACAATCTAGCCGGGGGAAAAAAGCAATCAAGGCGTGTTCTCACCACCTTAGAGCACAAACACCGCCTGTCGCCGAAAGATGAAAAACTGCGGTCGAGCAGGCCTCGCCAATTTGGACAAGGCTCCATAAGTAGTGAAGCTTCGAAGGATCGGTGTCACAAACGGCGAGTAGACGCTCCTCCTCCACCCGACGAGCGTCTGCCCTCATCTTGTCCCATTTGGTCCACTTCCGGCCTGGTCGGCACTGGAAGGAACACGTCTGGTAACAGGCTCCGGATGGCGAAGGCCAACATCCCTTCGCCTTAGCTACCTGGCATCGGGTTCGCTGTGGCAGCTTTCAGAGCTGCCGGGCCGAAAAAATCTCCATCTCAGCCGTGACCAGATCATTTCTGTAATGACCGCATAGTGCCGACTGCAGACCTTGACGCTTACTCCATGGTGTCCTCTGTGGATGGCTCCCGTATTGCAAGAGGTAATTCGTTGTTCTGGCGCATTGGTCGGGTGCAGTCTTCTGTCCGGCCTGTTCATGCAGCCGTTTGAAGCTGCTGGCCCTGATGGGGTCGGCGAACAAGGTCCCAATCTGCTTTGCAGGCTATGATGCCTCCGACATCGCATGGGTTGTCCCTGTTCCCGGCCTGACCGGTCTCGCCATCACATCGCGTCGCTCTTACAACCTCATGGAGCCGATTGATCGGCTCGATCTGATTTCTGCTTCAGTGTCTCGTCTTCTGCGCAACTTACGCAAGGTTCGGAGCATGACGCGCTTGATAGGTTTCGCCGCGCGCCATGATAGCCCACACCACGCGGGCCATCTTGTTTGCCATCGCTACGCTCGCCACGCGCGCTGGCTTCCTGGCGAGCAACGCGAGGAGGCGCGGATCCGCAGCCTCGGGCTTATGCCTTGCCCGTCGGATCAGAGAGGTCGCGCCGATCACAAGGAGCTTTCTCAGGTACCGGTCGCCCATCTTGGTGATGTGCCCGAGACGGTCCTTTCCGCCGCTCGAGTTTTGCGAAGGTGTCAGCCCGAGCCAGGCGGCAAACTCTCGACCCGAGCGGAACTGACCCGGATCAGCAACCGAGGCCGCCAACGCTGTGGCACCGATCGGGCCAATGCCAGGTATGGTCGATAGACGCCGTGCCACTTCATTCGTTCTTTGTTGGGCAAGGATCGACCGGTCAATGGTCTGGAGCCGGGCATGGGTGTTGAGCACCTGCTCGCACAGGATACACAGAATCTGCAGTGCCATTGCCGGTACGTCCAATGTGGATTTCTTCGCGGCTATCTGGCGCGCCAGCTTAAGCGCCCGCTCCAAACCTTCGGGAATATCGATGCCGAACTCGGCCAACAGGCCGCGGATCATATTCACCAGTTGCGTACGCTGCTTGACCAGAAGATTGCGGGTGCGATGAAGCGATAGGGCCGCTTGCTGCTCGGCTGACTTCATCACGACGAAACGCATGGTCGGGCGTGTTACCGCTTCGCAAATCGCTTCCGCGTCCACCGCATCATTCTTTCCGCGCTTCACATAGGGCTTCACGTAGGACGGTGGCATCAGGCGGACTTCATGGCCGAGCTCCGTCAATTCTCGAGCCCAATGATGCGATGTGCCGCACGCCTCCATGCCGATCAGGCAGGGCGGCAACTTGGTGAAGAACGGCAGAACTTGCGATCGGCGCAGTGCCTTGCGCACAACAGCGTCTCCAGACGCGTCGACGGCGTGAACTTGAAAAATGCGCTTGGCCAGATCAAGGCCCACGGTGGTAATCTGCATGGCGGATGGCTCCTTAGCTCGGGTTGCCTGACAGCAAACCCACTGTGGCACTGTGATGCCGGGAGCGGGAGCCATCCACCTCATCTGCTTTCGGCACGCAGACCCGGTCAACTGCTGATGGGTCCTCTATAGCAGCCTTCGACATATGCGAACGGCTGCCAGCGCCGAGAGCACCGATCCCGGCGGTTATGCGACTTCGTGCGTCGTATGGATTCCCAGTGCGTTGACGGCGATCAGTGGCAAGTCGTCGGCGCTGATTCTCTCCATCATCGTGACCAATGTCATCAAGTGATCGCTCAAGAACGTGTCGAACTTTGCCAATGCGGGCTGTGCTAGTCGTGCAGCAAGTTCTTCACCGTCTGGCGCCGGCGAACCAGCTATGTCCTGCAGAGTTTCGATGACTTTCTCGGCCTCGCATTCCTGAAGTTCAATCCCATGCCCGAAATGCGATGCTTTGAACTCACGGGCCAGCAACGCCAGGGTTAGCGTCTGCAGCTTCCTGGTGCCGACCCAGGGGAATATCAGAACGCCCTCCCCGTGCGTGATGATGGAACGGCTATCCAGCTGTAGGTCCAGGAAAGAACCGCGCGCCTCGTCCAGCAGGCGGTTGGCGGCAGGATCGAGATAGGGGTAAGCGTCATTGGATGCGAGAACCGTGCGCATCGTTGCCACCACGTGATCGTGGATGGCCGCCCCCTTGCCATTGAAATGCGGCGGCTTTCCAGCCCGTGTCGGCTTGACCATGATGACACGGGCGCGATCGTCGATTTCGATGACTTGCCAGCGGCGCCCGGCAAAGATGATTGTTTCGCCACGTGCAAGCGGAGAGCTCAGCGGATAGGTCCCGAGCGTGCGTGCATCGTGAATGATCCGATATTCTCGTTCCGTGGCGAAAACAGCATAGAATTCGTACGATTCCGTGATCTTTTCCCCGGCCTCTCCGATCATGAGCAAGCCTTCCGGAGATTGCTCAAGCAACCGGTTTTCAGGCGTAGCCATGCACCGAAGCAATTCGGCAAACAGCGTCCTGTCCACGGCTCGAAAAGGGCCGCGCTCGCATAGCAGTTTCCAGGCGACCGCCGGGTTTACGCCCCCTGTCTGCACTATCAGTGCCATCACTTGATGGAGGAGGGTTGAAAGATGCAGCCCAGCTGGCAATGGCGGCTCACACCATCCAGCCCGCAGGCACTCGACCATCGCAATCGACTGAACCAGATCCAAGTGAAGCCGGTCGATTGGATGTCGTCCCTTACCGATGGAAGGCTCGATGACGAACATGCGCAGCGTTGCGGGCTTTCCGGCCCTGCGGCCGGATCGGCCGAGGCGTTGGCGAAGTGACGCGACCGAAAAACCCGGCCCGATCTGCGCGATTGTCTCCACCTCGCCAATGTCGATTCCGAGTTCCAGGGTGGTGGTCGCGACCGCCGTGGTCGGGCGCGGATCGTCTCGAAGCCTCGCTTCGACCTCCTCGCGCATGGCCCTTGCGAGATTGCCATGATGCGGGAAGAACTCATTTGGCAAGCTCGCTTCGTCGCACATCGAACGCAGCATGTCGGCATAGACCTCGACATTGGCACGAGATCCGGCAAACAGCAGATTGCTCTGGCCGCGCAGCAGGCGAAACAAGTCGGCCGCAAGCGCTGCAGGGACTGTCGATTGTTCAAAAGGTGCGACCGGCTTTCCCGGCGGATCGCTATCGTCTGTGGTAGCCGTGAGATCGCCTGGGGCGGTGCCGTCCAGCAGATAACCGCGGATCTGCAAACGGACCCCGTTCCCCTCGTCCTTGCCTTCGACGACCGTGACGCTGGCACCCTTGCCAGGCCGTAGTGCCTCAGCAGCGAGGCTCATGTCGCCAAGTGTTGCTGACAGCCCAATTCGATCGATGCGGTCTCGCGCGGTCGCCACCTCGACTCTATTGAGGATCGACTGCAGTTGCATGCCACGCTCGGTGCCGATGAAGGCATGCAACTCATCGATGACCACCGCATCGAGGCGCGAAAACATCTGCGCTACCTCACCGCCTCTGCGCACGAGCAACGCCTCAAGCGATTCTGGAGTGATCAACACGATACCCGAAGGTCGCTTTCGTGCACGGGTTTTGGCATCCGACGAGACGTCGCCATGCCATTTGTGCAGGAGGACGCCGCTGCCTTCGCACAGGCTTTCCAGCCGCCGGTGCTGATCGTTGATCAATGCCTTCAGCGGGCTGACATAGAGGATCGCGAATCCATCGGCGCTGCCTGCGTGCTCGGCATGCCGGGTCAGCAACGGCAGGAAGGCGGCTTCGGTCTTGCCGGCGGCAGTGCGTGCGGAGATCACGACATCGCCACCGGCAAGGATGGCCGGGATGGCTTTTTCCTGGACATCCCGTAGCGACGGCCATTTCCGCTGCCATATCCAGCGCCTGACCGGCTCGGAAAGCGTGTCAAATGCGGAGGGTTGCAAGCTCGTCGTCCGCTCCCCCTTCGGCATCGTTGATGGGATGGTCGTCTGCACCGTCTCGATCTTCCGCCACGTCCACTGCGCCAAGCATGTCTTTCCAATCCGTGCCGGGGTTTTGTTGGAGGATAGCGAGCAGATCGACGAAGGCTTTCACCGTGTTGCGCGGAGTCCGAAAATAAGCCTCGCCGATCCGGTTGGCGCAATGGTCCATAAAGGCATGGAGTGCCTCGTCCGGCACCAGCCATTTTTCCTGATCGCCGGCCGCGAAGACGTCGCGTAGCCGCTCCAGGAGATGGTAGAGTTCCTCCGGCGTCAGGTTCGGCAGATTGACCACCGGACCGGAATAGTCGGCCAAGCCATTGCCGGCAAAACTGTTCCCGGCAAGGCGGGATTGCAAGGCCTCGTAGGAGTAAAGGCCGCGCCGCGTGTCGAGCAGAAATTCCGGCGTCCCGCCGAGAATGAAGCCGATGCCTTGCGTCGTGCCCTGCAGGACATCGTTGAAGATGCGCAGGATCTGCTCGTAATTCTGTTTGCGGGCCTGGGCGCTCTGCAGCTTGTAGAGATTGACGAGTTCGTCGAGGCAGACCAAAAGGCCGCCAAAACCAGCGAGCGTTGTGAAACGAGCGAGCAATCTCAGACCATCATAGAAGGACGCGTCGTCGATGATGGTACGCACGCCCAGGTCGGCCCGCGCCTCTGTCTTGGTCGTGTATTCGCCGCGCAACCAACGCAGCGCGGCGTCCTGCAAATTGCTGTTTCCTTCCTCGTAGCCCCGCGCATAGGCAACGATGACGGTTGCGAAATCATAGCCACCGACCATCTCGCGAAGATCGCCAAGGCCTTCCCTGATGGCGGTTTCAATAGTCGTCTCGCTTGAGGAAGCGCGTTCGGACGCTTTCTGGATGTAGCTTTCCAGAATGTTCCTGAGTGCCCCGCCGTCTGGAGCGGTGCGGGTGGCAAGACTGGTGGCAAGCTCGGCATAAAGCGTCCGCGCCTGCCCGCCGGTGGCGTGGATACGGCGGTCTGGCGAGAGGTCAGCCTGACAGACGGCAAGCTTGCGCTGAAGTGCGATCTGTCTGATGAGAAACAGGAAGAAGGTCTTGCCGGCACCATAGGCGCCGATGACGAGACGGATACTCGACCCACCGTTGCCGATCCGCTCTATGTCCTGGATCAGCGCTTCGATCTCGCGCTGGCGCCCCACCTGAATATGTTGGAGACCGATGCGCGGTACGACGCCGGCACGCAAGGCGCTGATGATGGTGTCTCGATCTCTCGGTTTGATAGGTGGGGTTTTTGTCGTCATGCTGACATTCCTTCGACAGAGACGGTGAGCGACGGAGACTGGGCAGTAGCCGCGGAAAACAGGCTGGCGTTGACGATGACAGGGTCCTCGCCGTCCAGGACCAGTTCGTCGAATCCGTCGAGGGACCAATCGTTGAGTGCTTGCTTTGCCGCGCCGGGCATCAGATCGGCGCCGCGCACCAAACGCTCAAAATCCGAAGCCGTCCAGGTTTCCTGCTCGATCAGTTGCGACAGAAGCCATGCATAGCGTCGCTCCAGCCCGTCGAAGCGCGCATCCCCATTGGACGTCTCGATTTCCTCGATCGCGGGCTGAAGCTCGATCGGCGGCTCTACCTCGTCCATGAAGATATCGGCAAGGACGCTGGACGTGCTCCGGGTTTCACGTCGGATCGCTTCGAGACGCGAGATGTCGACGCGCGTCGCAGACGCTCTAGGAGACGCCGGCGACACCGGTATGCCCGGCGGCTGGATCCCGGCGGGGATAACCAGGGGAAGATCGTTATTTCCGTCGCGCGGCCTGTTCTGCGGCGCGACACTCCCCTGCAATCGCAAATACAGGGAGTTTTGGTCCAGCTCCATCTGTCTGAACAGCTTCTCGAGCTGCGACACTTCCCGTGCGTGAAGGGTTCCGTCTGCCGCGGCGACTGCCACCAATTCATCGGCAAGATCTTCGCGGCGGTCTCTTGGCACGTCGCTTATGCGTTTGGTCCAGTCCACAACGCGGCTGGCATCGGCGGCGCAGACCTTGATCTCGGCTTTGAGGCGTACACGTTCGTCCCTCGACAGGCCGGGCGCCTCGTCGACCTTGTCGAAGAGCCTGCGTTCTTCCAAG
The DNA here is from genome assembly GCF_053848025.1 of Mesorhizobium sp. 128a. Classification (NCBI taxonomy): domain Bacteria; kingdom Pseudomonadati; phylum Pseudomonadota; class Alphaproteobacteria; order Hyphomicrobiales; family Phyllobacteriaceae; genus Mesorhizobium; species Mesorhizobium sp. 128a. Next base: position 11,276 of record NZ_JBSPKY010000025.1, read on the forward strand.
GGGTGGAGGAGACCGTCAGCGAAAGCAATCACCATGCCTAGCATGATTGACAGTTGCATGGGTCGGTAATGCTGGCTCGGTTCGGGATCAGCTTCGGCTTCACGTTCCAGAGCAAAGACAATCGCCGGCTCGTCTGGTTTTGCCGACTTCAGGGAAAAGGAAGGATCGGCGGTATGGCCATAGCCAAGGGCGGCCAGAATTCCGGAAAGTTCCTTCTGCTTCGCCCGTGCGGAAATCTTGTTGGGCTCCATCCCAGCCAACTCAGCCAGCTTCTGGATGGATATTGGGGCGTCACTACTCGCCAGTTCTTGGAGCCGCCTCAATGGGCTGCCAGCGAGCTTTTCACAATTTTTCGCGCGCAAACCCAAGGGCAGCTGAGCCACAGCCGCAAGGCTAGGGCTTAGTCCTTCCGAACGGCCGAGCATGCGGCTGTAGTCATCGAGCAGATCCGTGCAGTCGTCGAAGATGCGGCGTGCACCGCCTATCGGTTCGCCGCGGTTTGTGATGTCCGGCAGGTCACCGCCAAAGGGGCGGATTGCAAGATCGAACGTCCCGCTGCAGGCACGGTAGTTGACCTCCAGTTTTCGCACTCCGGCGGCCGGAACGCGCACGCCATTTGGATATTGCTTCTCCACCGCTTCCGCGAACAGCTCTCGCAAGAGAGTCTGTGCCCGTCGGGCCGGCGTTCGCACCCTCGTTTCGGGGTCGGCAAGAACGTAAGCCAACAAAAGGTCCGGCTCGATCGCCTCTCCGCTGCGCACCCGCATCCCAAGCGCGACCTTCAGCTTTATCGGGATCTCGTAGCTATTTTCCTCGACATCCAGATCAAACTTTTCCGGCAACTGAGCCGATTTTAGCTGGTGAGCCGAAAGCAACTCACCAGCATAACGCTTGAACGAACCATTCCCTCCATACACCTGCCATAGCCGGCGAACCTCGGCAACGACACCATCGGCGTCGGGTGGGCTATCCTCCAACATGAGGCGGCGTTCGAGACCGTAGAAATAGAGGAACACGTATCCGATATAGGTGTCGGGATCGGATCGCGATCCGGCAAGCCAGTCCAGATAGGATTTTCGCGCCGTGGGCGAAATGCTTGAGTAAGACGGCCAGTAGCCCATCGTTTGCCCCAGCGGATCGCCGTGAATGGCCACGGTCAATCTTGGGTCGATCAGGCAGTTTTCCGCGTCGATTGAACTGCCCTGCCTCGGCAGGTGCTCACCTACATAGATCATGCCGCCGGAAATGCTATGGCTTCCAACCATTGTTGCTGTGTTCGCAGGAATCCAATGTGCCGACTGGCGCGTGGCGGGGCTCGTTCGCACTACGGGTATCCGGTCGAACCATCGCGGCTGGTCTGACCCGGCGCTGTTGGGAACAATAATAGGGCCGCGCTGCCGAATGAGATCTGAAATCTGAGCACTATGCGATGCGAGCGATCCTTCGGTTGTCGGCGCCGCGGGGGCGACCTTGGTGTCCTCAATGCTTTGCCAACCCGCTTCTGCGGCTGAGGGATTGGGCACTGGTGTGGGCGGTGTAATGGCTCCGCGTTGTCTGATGAAGTCGTGGACAGCTCTATTATGCGCCGCGACGGAAGTCGCAATATCTGATGTTAAGGCTTGTTTCTGCTCGACCGGTTGTCTTCCAACTACCGTATTGGCTGGGACGATCGGATCGTTCCGAACCAAGAGGTGCCTGTTGCTTCTGGCCGACTGGTCGAGACCGCTATCAAGTTGGCTGCCCTTGCTTTCAGAACCCGACGGCTGCGTCTGATCCGTTGCGGCCGTAGGGGGAATGAGAACATCACCGCGTTGTCGAATGGATTCCGCTATCTGAGCATTATGAGATGCGAGCGATCCCTCGTTTGTTGTCGTTACCGGGGTGACCTTGGTGGCCTCTATGCTTTGCCAACTCGTTTTTGCGGGAGCGGCCGGCTGCCTGGCTGAAGGATTGGCCCCTGATTTGGGCCGTCGGATCGCTCCTCTTTGTCTAATGAAATCGTGGACGGCGGCGTTGTGTACCGCGAGAGAAACCGCAATATCCACCGGCAGGACCGGGTTTTGGACGACGGGCTGCCTTCCAGCAGCACTGTTGGCTGGAACCATGCGATCGGTTGGGACCTGGAGGCGATGCCTATCGGTTCTGGCCGACCGGTTGAGAGTGCGCTCAGGTTCGCTGCGCTTGCTTTCGGATGTCGTTGGAACCAACTCCGTGGCTGGATTTCGTCGGCGCCTCCGCAGGAAGAAAAACGCGGCGGCGACCCCTAGCAAGCCCAAATAGATCAAACGCGGCGTTGCGGGGGTTGGCACCTCTCTGACCTTGTTGGGCTCCGGCGCCAAACGATCAGATTTGGTTGAGGCCGCCTCGGTGTGCGCCGGCAAAGGCGGCGCCTGGTGAACATCGCCACCAGCTTGCCCAGCTTCACCGTGACTAGTTTGTGGAGTTGTCTTCGTTGGAACACCAGGCTTCTCCAAGAGCGACGGGTGCGAGTCCGTGGCTATGGGCGTCAACGGGCCACGCGTCACCTGGGGTTGCGGAAAAAGTGCGGCTGACGTCGCTTCGTCCAAAGTACCAGTCTGAGGAAGATTGTTCGCTTTCTGGAAAGCCTTGAGCGCACTGATGGACCGACGTCCCCAAATTCCGTCCGCGGTCCCGAGATCATAGCCATGGTCGGCGAGCGCTTGTTGAATCTGCCGAGCGGAATGTTGAGATTCCTGGGCAGTAGCGGGGTCTGTGACGCTCAGTCCTGTCGCCAAGGCGACCACCACAGTCCAAGGAAATTGCAACCTCATCCCTTTTGCCCCGCCGCCCCGTTTAAGCATAGCTGGGATAAGTTCTTTTGAGAACTCGCGCTGTTACATTTCCTCCGAAATGAGAGCGGACGTTCAACAGCAGAAACTGCCGATCTCTTTTGATTGCACTCTTCCCCCTCGAACTCGTCCTCGTTCAGCCCGAACAGGAGCTCCATTCACGATAGCCGATCTGCGATGACAACGGATGGCCCTAAGGCTGGGCCAAACGAGGCCGGGCTGAATTTCGACCCATGTCCGAAATATGCCCGCAAATTTCGGACAATGCGCCACCTGTCGGCCTGCTGCATATAGCCGATCGATCTATTGATCATGTACAAGCAAACGCAGGGATCGTTCCGTCGTCAGCGTCTAGCTATTCGTCGGCCTCGACTTCAACGGCCTCTTGGAGGCCGGCAAAGGGGCATGATGTCACCAGCCAGCAGCTTCTCCTTGCTCAGCAGTCCGGCATCCTCGAGCGCCTCGAAATCCGGCAGGTCGCGCAGCGTGTCGAGCCCGAACTCAAGCAGGAATTCTTTTGTCGTCACATAGGTGTAGGGCGCGCCCGGCGTTGGGCTGCGCGGACCGGAAGCGATCAGGCCGGCACCGCGCAGATGCCCAATAAAATCGCGACTGATCTCCTTGCCGAAGAAAGACGACAGTTCGGCGCGGGTGTGTAAACCGAAGTGAGATTGTTACCTGTCGACATCAAACGGCTCCGTTGGCTTTAATGTCACAGCTGGAAGAGCAAGAGCCATGCCAGAGGCGGAGCAGTCGCTTCTTATTGAATTCCCTCACGTCTCGCGGTGAGCGGGCAATCGTTAGTTTTGTCGAATTCCCTACAAAATGGACGGATCGAATACCTCCGGGGCACTGGCCTTGACGAAATGGTGTCGGATCGGGCTTGGCGGCCACGATAGTGTTGTCGCGACCCACGATGCGCTCCTCCTCGACGCATTGGATCTCAGCCAACTGGTCCGCGTCGACGGCGACGAAGGCGCTGTCGGCGATCTCGGGCGGCCTGGCGAAGCGGACATTATGGGCGGGCAGGTAGACGTCCGCGATGAAGCGATTGCCGTCCGCGATGTCGCGAATGCCGGCCAGCGCCAGCTCCCTTGGCAGTCGCTGCTGGAGTGGCGAGAACATCCGTTCCGACCGGCCCCGCGCTTCGGGCGAATAGGCGGGGATATGCTCGATGCCGAGCCTTTGCAGCGCGCGTCCAACTTGGGTTGGCCGCGTCTTGTCGATCGCCTCGCCAGCCCTCAGCGTCACGAAATAGTGGCTGCCGCGATCGGTGTAGAGGCTCGACGGCAAGCCATGGCCGCAAAACGTCTCCATCAGGTCCTTGGAACGGGAGTTGCGGATGCGGCTGCCGTTCCAGTGTCGCGCTCCAGCCATAGACATTGTCCTCGAGCTGCCTTATTTCCGCCAGCACTTCGGCGATGGGGTCCAGGTCCTCGGCGGTCAGGGCGAGGCAGGACACGGCGACGTTCGAGGCCAGATGCGAACGGTTGCGCCCGCCGATGATGACGGCCGCCACGCCCGGCCGTTCGAGCATCGCAGCGCTGGCGACCGTGGCGAAGTCGGTCCCCTGTCGATCAGGGATATGGCGCAGCGTCCTGCGCCAGATTTGGGCGAGCATTCGGTGGACGTTCTAGCCGGGATGCGAATCGTGCCACTGGCGATCAGCGCATCGATGAGGTCTTGATCGATGCCGCTCTCGAGCGCTCTTGAGCTGCCCCGCCTTCCTTCGCCTCGAGGAGACGACGGTTAGTCTGGATCGGATGTCGTAGGGCGTCACAGCTTCGGTGAGCGGGGCAAGGAAAGGTGGCGGCGGGCTGGGGCTGGGCCGCCAGCGTCGATCGCCTCGACCTGCTGCGCGAGCGGCTTCACCCTGCGGTTGCTGAAGGCCGGCGCCACGATCGTGCGTAACCGGGCATGCCCGCCCCCCTCATCCGAGACCAGCCACCCCGGCGAACCGAGAATCACCGAATGCGTGGTGAATGCCGCACTCTCTTAGCGATGGAAGGGCGGAAGGTGACCGGCAGGCGCTGCGGGCAGCGAATGACGTAAGACGGCATGTAGACGACGTCCGCCGCGGCGATGGTCAGCGCCAGATCCTCCAGCCTCCCGAACAGCGCGGGGAAGGCGCAGCGCAATTCCAGGCGCGCCAGCGCAGCGCCCATGCAGAAATGCGGCCCCTCGCCGAACGACAGGTGCGGGTTGTGCTGCCGGGTGACATCGAACCTGTCGGCGCCGGGACCGAAGGCCTTTTCGTCCCGGTTCGCCGCATGGAACGCCATCAGGACGGCGTCGCCGCGGCGGACCATGCATCCGTCGATCTCCACGTCCTGGGTGGCATAGCGGAACGGCAGATTGGCCACTGCGCTGCCCCAGCGCAGGATCTCCTCGATCGCCTGTGACCACGGAACTTTGCCGCTGCGCACCAGCTGCAGTTGCTGCGGATGCGTCAGCAATGCCAGCACGCCATTGCCGATGACGCCGGTGGTGGTCACGAAGCCCGCAGAGAGCACCATGAACAGCATGTCGATGAGCTCGGTGTCGGAAACGATCTCGCCGTTATCGCGCGCGACGATCAGGGCCGAAGCCAGATCGTCGCCGAGCTGGCCCCGCTTGAGCGCGATCAGGCGACGGAAGAACTCCGGGATGCGCTGCCGCGTCTGTCGCACCTCTGCGGCTGTGGCGGAGGTGTTGGCCAGGCTGTAGGTGAGCGCGACGATCTCCTCGCGCTGTTCGTCCGGCAAACCGAACAGTTCGGCGATCACGTTGGTGGGCAGCGGAACGGCGAACTCGCACATCAGATCGGCGCTGCCGCCGCGCTGCGTCATCTCGGCCAGGAGTCGATCGACGCATTGTTCGATCCCTGGCGCCAGCAGGGCGATACGACTGGGCGTGAAGCTCTTGGACAGCAGGCCGCGCAAGCGCCGGTGATCGGCGCCATGCGCCGTGACCATGTTGTCCACTTTGCACATCCCGATCAGCGGATGATCCTCGGGAATCTCGCCGTCCTGCAGCGCCCGCCACTGTCGCCAGTCCCTGTTGAAACGCTGGTCGGACAGGATCCGCCTGAGCGTCTGGTGACCGCCTGCCGCCCAGGTCACCACATCGCCTGGCAGCGACACTCGCGCCATCCCCCCCTGCTGCAGAATCGCAGAAGACAGATTATCAAGTTGCGTGGGAGCGACCGACACACCGATCACATCGCAATGATGGTTTTCTACGCGCATGCCAACAACTCCTTAAAGAACCATTATTATGAAGTTACAAATCATTTGCAGCTTCCCGCAAACGCGTAGCGTCTCACCTCATCCACGTTAAACGCCTGCGGATCTAACGCCCTTGACGAGGGCGAGCAGCGTGAGCTGGTTGTGGATGTCGAGATGGTTGGTGGGCTCGTCCAGGAAGAGGAGTCCGGTTGCTGGGCCAGCGCCCAAGCGATGTGGAGCCGTTGCCGTTCTCCACCAGACAGGCTGTTCCAGTGACGGCCGGCGAAATTGCTCATCTCCACGTCGTCCAGAGCTGCATCGACCCGCATATCGGTCGGCGACCAGGGCGGTGAGCATAATTTTTGTGCGTCCAGATGATCTGGCACGCCGGCAGCGTTGATCGAGCAAATCGAGCGCAGCCAGGCGAGAGTGGCCCCAGATGTGGCGTGCGGCCGAGTTCGACCGCCTGGCGGGCGGCTCTCGAACCATCAGCCGGATGAGCGATGGTCCCCTCATCAGCCTGCCCGCCGTGGCACGCTGATCATCCCGGCCCCTCGGGAGAGCGCGGCGCGCCAAGCTGTCAGCTACACCACTTAGCGTAATCGCGGGTGGCGCCTCTCGCAATCCGAGCGGCAGTTCCCCACTCTGACCATGTCGATGAATCATTCGACCCACCCGTTCCAACGCAAACATGCGGCGATCCTTGCGATCGAACCCGGAAAGAGCCCCGAGCCCGGCACGCGCGTGATCAATGACGAGGAAGGATCGCATTGACAGAGGCGATTAGAGAACTTCATGGGAGATTTGCGGTCGGCCGCGGGACCATCTGGATCCGGCTCGCACCAGGGGATACAAGGTTTCAAGCACAGCACATAGCGAGGACCGCACGACGAACGGTTCATTGTGTCTCCCGGTTGACTGTTCCAGGTGCTCGATCGCGAACTAACATTTGAAGAGGCCTGGGCTGAAGCCAAAGCCGTGAGAAGGAAAGCTGCTGCTGCAAGGGCGCGTGTCATGGATACTCTCGCCTATGGGGATGGCACTGTCGTATCACCTCAACTGAGATAGGTACCTGTGGACACCAACGCCTCTATTGGCGTGTAATGTCACAGCTGTAAACGCAAGAGCCATGCCACAGGCCCAGCAGTCGGCTCTTCTTGAATTCCCTAACTTCTCGCGGTGAGCGGGTAATCGTTAGTTTTGTCGAATTTCCTACAAAATGGACGGATCGAATACCTCCGGGGCATAGGCAGCCCGTCATCAGCGGGAACCAGGCAAGGTCCCTTTGCTTTGCTTCGAAAGCCGACAATTTGCCGTGCTCCAAGCATCGGACAATGGATGATCGACCATATTCGCCATCCATGATCGTTCCGGAACGGGCGAAATGACACCCTTAGCTAGAACCCTAAATGCGCCCGCTGGGGAAGACGCTGGCGGTCGCGGGCAGCGGAATGTTCGTCCGGACCGTGACGGCCGTGCTCATGCTCGGTCCATGGTCATGATCTAACCTGTCTCCCAATATTCTGGTCCGGCACCGTCGTGCGGCGAAGGACCGATGAGGCAGTCAGAATGTGTTGCAACGTTTTTTGTCACTCCTGAGTGGCAGGGCATCCTTCAATCATTTCGGAGGATTGCGATGTTCAAAGGCCGCCATTTCCAGCAATCTGTGAGCCTGCTTTCCGGGCGGCTGGCCTAGAATCTAGTAGGCGCAGATGCGGGACAGGCGCTCTCATCGCGATCCGATAACCGGCAGGTCGCGCAACGTGTCGAGGCCGAACTCGAGCATGAATTGTTTGGTCGCGAGATAGGTGTAGGTGTCGGACTGCGCGGCCCGGAGGCGATCATGCCGAAGGCGCATAGATTGCCGATCAGGTCGCGAGAAATCTCCTTGCCGAAAAATGACGACAGTTCGGCGCGGGTGATCGGCTGAAACTAAGCGATGCACATCAGCACCAGCACTTCCGCCTGCGTCAGGTCGCCCGCCCGCAGGGCTTCCGCCGACGGCCGTGCCAAATGCACTGCCAAATGCACGGGGGATGGCGTCGGCGTAGGCCGGGCGGGTGAGATGCTTCCAGCCGCCGGCGACGGCGACCAGGTCGGAGGGGCGGCCGCGCAGTTCCTCGCGGATATCATCGATCAAAAGATCGATACTGCAGCTTTTTCCCACGATGCGGGCCAGCGTCTCGCGGGTGACAGGTTCGCCGGTCGCAAAAATGGTCGCCTCGACGCGGTGTCGGGAACTCGATCAACTGCCGCCGGAGGCGCGCTGGCGGGAATGGATGCGGCGCGCACAAGGGGGAATGGTCAATCAGACGACGGTCTGTTTGATCGCGTTCGCCATATTTTCAAAGCCCATAAATGCGAAAGGCCGGTCGACCGGGGCAGCTCGCACCGAGCTCGACCAGTCGGTCGAACAACCGCGCAGGCCGCGATCGCTCATGCCGGTGATGGCAGGGAGGCAGCGCTCGATTCCAATCTCGCGTGCCTGCCCCCCTGAGTGGGCCGGGCGGCAGAAAGCGACTGGCTGGCCCGCTGAACGAGGCGGGCTGCACCCTAGGGCCCGAACGGAGAGGAGGATGCGAGCGAAGCGAGCATTGCGGCACGCCGCAGCGGGCCTAGAAAGGAGCCTTGCCGACCCCTTGAAACGGGGTCAGGCAACAATCAAATCGCATCGCGAAGCGATGGCCGCGCCGCGATCAAATCGCCTGACCGACATACTGCTCATGAAGAACTTGGAGAGGTCACATTCATGAATACTGAAAACGCTACTGAGAATGCAGCCGGCGCGGTCCGGACGACGCTGGGCGCCATTTTTATGTCCCTGGAGCTCTGCCACGTCCTCTCGATTCAGGCAAGCAGCTTGGTGCACCGCTTCAGGACGTGGCAACGCCACCTCGACATTGTCAATTAGCCGTGTTTGGCCAAGCCATGCAGCGACCAGCAGCCGCGCTGGCCGATCGAATCTGACGATCGAGGCAAGATCACCATCCGCGCGCAGTTCGAGATACTCAACCTTCGAGAAGCCCGCTGCGAGGATCGCCTCTCGACCGTCAGTCAGCGCACGCTCTACAGATTCTCCTGAACTCAGCTGCCTGGCAGTTTGGACAAGTATTTCAGCCAGCCGAGGCGCCCTGTTGCGCTCGGCCAAAGACAGGCGCGCGTTGCGCGACGACATTGCCAGGCCATCGGCCTCGCGGACCGTCGGGCCCGCGATGATCTCGATTGGGACATCGAGGTCACGGACAAGCTGGCGCACGACGTGAAGTTGCTGAAAGTCCTTCTCGCCGAAAAACGCCAGATCGGCCCCAGTCTGCAAAAGAAGTTTTGTGACCACCGTCGCCACGCCATCGAAGTGGCCGGGCCGAAACGTGCCGCAAAGCCCCTCGCTCACACCGCTGACCGAAACTGTGGTCGCGAAGCCTGGCGGATAGATGTCGGCTGCATCGGGAGCATAAAGAATATGGGCGCCAACTGAGGCGAGCTTGGCGGTGTCATCGTGTTCCGTGCGCGGATAGGCAGCCAGGTCATCGGGATTGTTGAATTGCCTCGGATTGATGAAGAGCGTCACGATCACCCGATCAGCGTTGGCCAGCGCGGCCCGCACGAGGCTGAGATGCCCCTCATGCAGAGCGCCCATGGTTGGCACAACGGCAATCCTTAGGCCCTCGCGGCGCCAAGCGGCAACGATGCTACGCAGTTCGGAGACGATCCGGACGATCGCGGTGCTCATGCGTCTTCTCCTCCACTGACTGTGCCCTGCTCATCACCGAAGATGTGATCGGCGGCCGGGAAGCAGCGTTCGCGCACATCTTTTGCGTATGCCGCGATCGCTGCGTTGGCGACATCCGCAAGCTCCGCATAGCGCTTGACAAATTTGGGCCGGAAGGTGCCGAACAGGCCTAGCATATCATCGACAACCAGGATCTGACCGTCGCACGCCGGCGATGCACCGATACCGATTGTGGGAATCGCAATTTCCTGTGTGATCAGCCGAGCAAGAGCTTCCGGTATCTTCTCGAGCACGACGGCGAATGCGCCAGCCTCGGCCACCGCCATTGCATCGCGCAGGATCCGTTCGGCATCCTCGCCTCGTCCCTGGATGTGATAACCGCCAAAGGCATTGACAGCCTGCGGCGTCAGTCCGACATGGCCCATTACGGGTATGCCGCGGGCGGTCACAAACCGGATTGTCTCCGCGACGCTTTCGCCGCCTTCGAGCTTGACCGCCGCCGCGCCGGTTTCGGCCATAACCAGGGCCGCATTGCGGAAGGCCTGTGCGTGGCTTTCCTCGTAAGAGCCAAAGGGCATGTCCACGACCATCAGAGCGCTATGAAGTCCGCGCCGAACCGCCTTGCCGTGCAGGATCATCATTTCGAGCGTGACGCCAACAGTAGAGGACATGCCGTGCAACACCATGCCGACGCTGTCGCCGACCAGCACAACATCGCAATGGCCGTCGACGAGCTTGGCGGCGGGCGTCGTATAGGCAGTTAAGCAGACAAGTGGCGTCTTTCCCCTTCCGCGCCGCAATGTCCGGCGAGGTCAATGCCCTCGATCCACCGTTTGAGCTCACCAGGTCTCTCCTTCCCCCGCGTCAGCGGATGGAAGCATCTGCCACATTTTTGTGCAGTTGCGAAGAGAGAATTTGCAGCGCACAACAGTTTGCCAGCGACATTCGTCGTCAGGACCAATTTGGCGGTCCCAAATTCAAATGTGCGCCACCAGTCCGGCAAGCGTCTCTCTGTGAAAGCCACTACCCCTCAGCCGCTGCATCCCTGACAGCAGACAGTCAACGACGATCGGCGGCAACGCGACCGTCGGCGTACTCCTGACTGACATCGGAACAACTCTGGTCATTTGTGGCACGGGAAAGTGGATGGTGCGTGCTGTCCACCTCGCGGGTGGCGTCCAGTGTAATCCGCCAAAATGTCTATCGGCACGTGAGCCGATCCGGTCGCAGCCTACCCGGTAAATACAAGGAAGCCTGTTGAAAACTGTCGTTATCTGCTCCGGCGGATTGGATTCCGTCACGCTCGCCTACAAGGTCGCAGCCCAAAGAGCCCTCACCCGCCTCCTGTCGTTTGACTACGGTCAGCGCCATAAAAAGGAGCTGGACTTTGCGGGCAGCTGCGCCGTGCGCCTCGGCGTGCCGCACGACGTCGTCGATATCACCGCGGTCGGCCGCCTGCTAACCGGGTCGGCGCTGACCAGCGGCGGCCCGGTCCCCGAGGGGCACTATGCCGAAGACAGCATGCGCGTCACCGTCGTACCCAATCGCAACGCCATCATGCTGGCGGTCGCCTTTTGGTGTAGCCGCGGCGGAAAAGGCCGATGCAGTGGCGGCAGCGGTCCACGGCGGAGATCATTTCATCTACCCGGACTGCCGCCCGGCTTTTGTCGAAGCCTTCGAGGCCATGCAGTGCCACGCGCTGGAGGGGCTGGCGAGGATCGCCCTCTACGCGCCGTTCTTGCAAATGAGCAAAGCTGACATTGTCCGCGAAGGCGCACGACTGGCCGTGCCTTTTGCGGAAACCTGGTCGTGTTACCGGGGCGGGGTTCATCATTGCGGTCGTTGCGGCACCTGCGTCGAGCGGCGCGAGGCCTTTCACCTCGCTGCTCAAAATGATCCAACATCTTACGAAGACCCGGATTACTGGATCGAAGCTTGCCAGGAATACGAGGCAACGCAACGGCACTAGCAGGCTGTTGAAGAAGTATCTCGTTTGGCTTTGAGGATCGCCTCGTCGCCGTTGTGGTAGGCGAATGTGATCTCGATCGAGCCGTCGTCAAGCAATTCAGCAGAGCCATCGCCAGTGACCTCGTCCATCTCGTCGAAGCCGGCCCATGTGAAGAATACCATATTGGGGCCATAGCTGAGATCGAGGCCAGCTTGCAGGGCGCCAAAGGCGATCTCACCGTGGTTGTCCGCTTCGATGGTGATAGTGGCGGGATCGACAAGGTCGAGATGATCGCGATCCCAAAGATCTGCCTCGACGATCCGCCAGCGGCCGATCAATTTACAACCCACCGGGGCGGTCATGTCGACACCGCCAACAGCTTGGGCAGCCGCACCAGATTGTAGGCGGCGGCGCTGAGGGTGAAGGCCCATCCGACGCGGTCGCGGCCACGCAACTTTGTCTTTGCCTGCCCGGCGACCATCTTGATCCATCCGAACGCCTCCTCGATGCGTTTGCGGATGCGCTGGCTGACAGCATAGCCGCCGTGCCGCGTCGTGCGCCCGTCGATCGCCGAACGACGGCCGTTGGTGTTCCGCGCCACGTGTGGCGTCACCCTCATCGCGCGCAACTCGTTGATGAAGTCCTCCGCGTCATAGGCCTTGTCGGCGCCGAGCGTGATTGCCTGCGGCCTGTCGGCATAGGGTTCGATCATGTGCAGCGCCGCCACCCGTTCGGCATGCCCGTCGGCTTGCGTCAGGCAAGCATCGACCAGCAGGCCATGGCGGTTCTCCATCAGCCCATGCCCCATGAAGCAGAGCTTCGCCTCCTTACCCCGCCCTTTGCGATAGAGCCTTGCGTCCGGATCGGTGGTCGATGCATGCGTCTGGTTAGACCGCTTCTGGCCATGGAAGTCTGCCTCGGCATTGCGCCCGCCACCCTCTGACGGCGGCTCGCCAGAGCCATCCTTCGGGTCTTCGCCCGACCCGTCCTTCGGCTTCACGCTCTTCATCGATGCCCACGCCTCGATCAGCGTGCCGTCGACCGAGAAGTGATCCGTGGACAGAAGCTTCTTCACCTTGGGTTGCGTCAAGACGGCGCTCAGGAACTTCGCCGCGATGTCGCCCTCAAGCAGCCGGTCGCGGTTCTTCGAGAACACCGAATGGTCCCAAGCCAGATCGTCGACGCCGATGCCCACGAACCAGCGGAACAGGAGGTCGTATTCCAGCCGTTCCATGAGCAGTCGCTCAGAGCGGATTGAATAGAACGCCTGCAACAGCATCGCTCTGAGCAGCTTCTCCGGCGGAATCGATGGTCGCCCGATCGGCGAATACATAGCGGCAAAATCCCGTTCCAGCGCCGCCAACGCCTCGTTCACGATCCCTCGAATACGGCGCAAAGGGTGATCCCGCCGCACCCGCGCCTCCAGGTCCACATAGCTGAACAGTTCGCCCGTCTGTCCGTCCCCGCCCCGCACGATTCACTCCCACTCTTCGTCGTCAGAGTGAATCACGAACCTGGCACTGTCGCGAGCCCTTTTTCAACAGCCTGCTAGATGTGGAGCCCTTCTGTGGTTGCCGCCCGTAATGCAAGTGGCTTCTGGCCCTTTTCGAGGTGATCGAGTGCGGTCTTCTGTCAGGCCTTCATGTGCGGCATTTATGCGAGTGAGGTGGTGGATGCCTTGCGCAACGACGTGGCCGTACTCGTAGAGGATGGCACGCAATGCATTCACCAGATCGGTGCGCTGATGGACGAGGCGCTGGCGAGCTCGGAACAACATTGCCCTGGCCTACTGTTCTTCTGATTTCGGCTCGACGAATCGCATCTCCGGCCTGGGCGGCAATCACTATCGCCTCGGCGTCGGCGGCATCGTTCTTCTGGCGTTTTACTAATCACGAGGTCTTCGTAATGCGGAGGAACGCGGCCTGATTGGCTGACTTCCGCCATTTTCGGATCAGCTTGCTGTTCATTATTTCGTGCCGAACCTCTGCCGGTCAATCGACCAACAGAGGAGTTGCCAATGTCAAATAGCCGTCACGAACTGATCGCCGCACTCAAATCCTCGCTTATCGGTCAGCGGTACAGCCCTGTCGTGGTGGGGAACTACTGCGCCTACGCGTCTGAGTTTCTCGATTATCTGGTACATCGGAGCATCCCCGTCGCGGACGTGATCGACGTGCAGGTCGAGCAATACCTGCAGCATGCGATCGTACTGTTCGAAAAGCAGCGTGGTCGACGTCCCAGCGCGCGCTGGCACCAGGTTCCGCGTTCCGGAATTCGAGCCCTGTTGCGGCTAGCTCACGGTCATTGGCCACCAGCTATCGAGCCTACCTGCGCGGCCGATGTGGCCCGATTTGCAATTTGCGACGGATACGAAATCTGGCTGCGTGAGGAACGCGGGTTGGCTTGCTCCAGCGTGGCAGCGCTAATGTGGGAAGCACGCAACTTCCTTGCTTGGCAGATCGGTGGCGGCATCGACGGGTGGACGGGCCTCAGCATTAGCGACGTTGACCGCTATATGGATTTGCGCGCGCCGAAACTGACGCGCTGCTCACTGAAGGCTGTAGCAGAGCGGCTTCGCTCGCTGCTGCGTTATCTCCACATCACAGGTCGCGTCACGACGGACCTGTCAGGGCACGTGATAGCCCCGACGCTTTATGCATACGAAGGAGTACCGTCAGTCCTGGACCGCGATCGGACAGTCGCTGTGCTGGAGAGCGCGAAGAAGGACGAGACATCGGCGGGGCTGCGGGACCATGCGATCCTGCAACTCCTTGCAACATATGGGCTACGGTCTGGAGAAATCCGCAATCTGCGGATCGCGGACATCGACTGGCGGACGGAAGCCATCCATGTTCGCCACCACAAGACGCGAGCCAGCACATCCCTGCCCCTGATGGAGCCGGTCGGCGAAGCGGTGCTCGCCTATCTGCGTTCCGGGCGGCCCATGACGGACGCCAGAGAAATCTTCCTGCGCACGCGCGCGCCCTATCGCAAGCTCGACAAGCTTTACAGCGTGGTTCGCCGGCGGCTCCGTGACGCTGGCGTCCAACCGCCTGGTAAGTGTTGACCCCATATCTTCCGTCATGCGCGCGCGGTTGAGATGCTGCGGGTCGCGGTGCCTCAAAAGGTCATCGGCGATGTGCTGGGACACCGTTCGACAGGATCGACGGCTCCCTACCTCAAGCTCGCCACCGAGGACCTCAGGGCCATTGCGCTTGACGTGCCGGGAATGGAGGTGCTGGCATGACCGCCCGCTGGCCCGATCCCGACCGCGCGACCATTGACCGCTATGTCGCGAGCCTTGATCTGCGCAGCATGAAAAGCCGAACCTGTTATCGGCAGGTCTTGCATGGCTTCCAGGATGTCGCGGTACGTTACGAGGCGCTCAATCAGGAGGTGCTGCTCGCCTGGCTACGGGAATCAGCCATTCGCCGTGCGGCATCCACGCTCTTGCACCGCACTCGCATCATTGGACCTGATCCGCGCATCACCATACCGGCCCGCGGCATGTGAATGGCCGCACCTGAGACAGGCCTGACGCAAGTCCGCACTCGATCACACGCCCAAAAGTTCAATGCTCTCCTTGCAAAAGGCTGGCATCCACACAAGTTCAAGCGGGCCAACAAGGCGCTGCGCAGGCTCAAGACCTATCTCGGCCGGACCGTTCGCGACATCTCCCGCCAGATCGCCGGCGATGCGGAACTGGACGCGCTCTTCAAATGGTCGCTCTACCAGGCCTCCACCGTTCTCGAGCAGCGTCAGCGCCAGCGCGGCCGCAAAATCCACAGCCTGCATGCGCACGAGGTGGAATGCATCGGTAAGGGCAAGGCGCATGCGCCCTACGAGTTCGGGGTGAAGGTGTCGGTGGCCACCACGCTGAAGCGCTCAAAGGGTGGCCAGTTCGCCCTGCATGCAAAAGCGCTGCCCGGCAATCCCTATGACGGCCACACGCTCGCAGCGATCATCCCCGACATGGAAAAGACCATCGGCAACGAGATCAGCCGCGTTCTCGCCGACGCCGGCTATCGCGGCCACAACGCACCGGAGAGCCACAAGTTCAGGGTCTTCACCAGCGGCCAGAAACGCCGTGTCACCCCAGCCATCAAGCGCCAGATGCGGCGGCGATCGGCCGTCGAGCCCGTGATCGGCCACGAGCACCGGATGGGCCGCAACTATCTCGCCGGCAAGCAGGGCGACGCCGTCAACGCCATCCTGGCCGCCGCCGGCTACAACTTCTCCCTCCTGCTCAGGTGGCTGAAGGCTCTTTTGTGGTCTCTCCTCGCCGCCCCTCAAAGTCAGCCGAAGGAACTCGAAGCCTGATCCCTCTCATTGTTCACGGCCGACCGTTTAACAACTCCTTCGCGTTCGAGGAACGCGTCGGATTTCAGCCGTTCAGCTCACCGTGCAAAGTGGACTCGCTAGCGCGATCGTGCACTGGAATTCGGTCTTGTCTATCTCAACCGTCGCACATCTGAAAAAATAACGCAGAAACAAAGATTTTGAAAAGCTCTTGTTCGGACCCTGGTGGATTGATCGGAACAAAGGAGTCCGTTTCAGGATTCCCTTCGCCGCTGGGGCATGCGACGTTACGGGATGCGCACTGGTATCAGCATCGACATCACGGCTTCGGACAGAGCTCGGCTTGAAGCGATCGTCTCTGCACGCACAACGGGAGGCACTTCATCGACAGCAAACCCGGGGCGGGCACTGTCATAAAGGTCCGCATTCCAATCCGTACCTGCCGATTGGCGTCTTAAGGGCGGATTCAAGCGGTCGTCGCAACACCGATTGTATTCACTCATGGCAGCAACTCGTCAAGCGCCTCTGCCGGCGTTTTCCAGTCCAGGGTCTTTCTCGGTCGGGCATTGAGAGCCGCTGCGACGGCGACGCGCAGGGACAGGAAGTTCAGGGTGATGTTTCCTTCGCACCTTGAGCTTGTCAGTGGTGTGCAGCCGGCATGAGAACGCGTTCTCCATCGACGCTACGGGCATCAACTCTTCTGACCGCACTGTCCAACCGATCTGTCTTTCCCAGTCAAAGCCCTTCCGGTCGCGACGCCACCATGCACAGCACGTGAAATCCCGAGGGGTATGCCCGTACGTCCCTCATCAAGATAGTGCCGTTATCCTTGATGCGCGCGACTTGCCCGCGGCAACGCCGCAGGCCTTTTTGAGATCGCAGGCTTGATCAGAACGAGCGCTGGAAGCGGACGATGCCGCCGACGCTGTTCTCCTTGTCGGCCTTGGTGAAGTTTCCGAACGGGGTGCCGTCATCGAAGTGACCGAAATGGTCGTAGTCAATTTCGGTCGTGATCGTGTAGCCCGGAACGATGGTGTAGGCGATGTTGGCGGCCAGGGCGTAGTTCTTGTCCTGGTCAGCCGATGCCTGGAGGTTGAACGCGGTCTTGGCGTTGAACTTGTAGGTGCCGCCGCCCCAGACCGCCCAGGTGCCGCCCCACGGCTTGTAGAAGCCACGGCCGCCGGCGGGCAGGGCATTGGACGGGTCGAGAAGGTGCTTGTCGGTCCCATAACCACCCATGACGAACAGCGACAGCTCTTTGGTGACGTTGACGTCCAAACGAACCTTGCCAGCCACTTCCTCGTAATTGCTGTCGTAGGCGACGACGCCGGTGATCGCGCCCCAGTCCTGCTTGTACTTCACGCCGCCGACGAGATGCGGAACGTAGCTGTCGATTGTACCGGTTGCGCCAGAGCCCTCTTCAAGCGAGGCAACGCCCGAGAAGCCGTTGCCGGCGTCGAAGTAGTAGCTGATCAGGTTGGTATTCTTGATGCCGTACGGGATGATCGTGTCCTGGAGGACGCTGCCGGCGTAGCCGATGAACGAGTCATACACGGAATCATCCATACCGACGCGCAGACCGCCGAGCTGAATCCAGGCAAAGTTTAACGTCACCGTCGACGGGCCGCCGTTCGGGAAGTTGAAGCGCGTCTCGGTATAGGTCTTCAATGTGCCGAGCTCGGTCTCCTGGCCAGTCCAGGTCTTCAGACTGAAGCGGGCATTCTTCTTCCAGGTGTTCTGGACGTCACCGTCCCGAACGTCGGTGGTCTTGCGGCCATCGAGCGAGCCGACGTCACCGAGGCCGGCATCGTAACGGACATAGCCGCCGATGCGCAGGCAGGTTTCGGTGCCGGGGATGTAGAAGTAGCCAGCGCCGTAGACGTCGCAGATCTTGACGTATTCGGCGGGTTCCGGCTCGGCGACAACGACCGCATCGGCGGCGCGCGCGCCGGAAACTGCAATCAGGGCCGCAGCGGAGCCGAGAAGAAGGCTCTTGATGTTCATCCTCTTGAAAGTTTCAACACAGACCCGTGCACGCCTGCCACTGGGTGCAACCCCCATCACCGTGCTCGGAAATGCGACCCGCGTTTCACTTGGATGCGGCCCCGACATCACCCCATTTTTCTGTTTGTGGGCAATATTAATTGTACCCTCCTCAGAAATTAAATCAGGCTTTAGCCCATCAAGACTTGCGATCAGAAACTTCATACTGGCTCCGTGTAAAACTGGTTGCTTTCCGCACGAGGCCGATAAGGCTGCAACGCAACAGAAATGTAACAGACATCGCAAAATACGATGTATTACGTCGACTTTAGCGATGTCGCGCGCGCTAGACTTTGGACCGGAAATCGCCGCAGGGAGCCGGGCAGTCTCTTCTTCCTGTTACCGCGTTGGCTGCTAACAACCCGGCTTTTGTCGTTAAGGGCGTGTCGCCTCGGCCCTTGCCTCGGCTATCGCGGCGGCGATGCGGTTCTTCGTTCGCTCGCAGATCAGACGCCGCTCGAAATGAGCGATGGCGCCGAAGACATGGAAACGAGTTAGCCGGCGGCCGAGGAAGTGTCGATTCTTCCCCTACAGACCGAGAAGCGATATCTGTCCCTCCGTAGCCTGTTCACCATTGCCGGCAGCGCCGCCAGGATCGGACGAGGTGGTCGAGACAGACGATAGGCAATCGTGTCCCCAGCACGCACGGGCGTGGGCGAGGAGATCAGCGAGGCCCGGCCGGTTCATGCTCTTTCCGGATTTTGACGTTGGTGAACACTTGATAGCGCCGGCCTGCTTGAGGCGTTGCGTCTGGCCTGCGACATCTGATCGTCGGGCGCAACCGAGGCTACTGCCTTGTCAATGAACCCCAAAACTCATTCACAGCTGAACGCCATCATTGCGCCGGACTTGAACTATCTCTGGCCCCAAAAGCGTTTTAGAATTCAGTCCCAAGGCTAAGCCAGAAATCTCTTCTCTTCCGCCTTCACTTGATCCATCTTCTGCAGACGGAAGATTTCTTCGACGGGGACGATGTCGTCGTTGACATTGTGAATGCCGCGATCCTTGAGGACACGCGCGAACACATCCTGCATCGCCGTCACCGCGGCGCGGATCGCATGGTTCCCGTAAATAACGATGGCGATCTTGTTGAGCGCCTTGATCCGCGCTTCGTTCATCTCGGGATAGGCAGTGGGCACGATCACGACGGGTGCCTTGCCCTCCCAGGCCCGCACGAAGCTTTCCACTTCCTCCGGTGTCTTCTGCTTGGAGTGGATAAGGATCATATCCGCCCCGGCAGCCTCGTAGGATGCAGCCCGCTTCAGCGCCTCCGCCTCACCCAGACCGGCGATCAGTGCCTCGGTGCGCGCAATCACGAGGAAATCCGGATCGGATCTGGCTGCGATCGCAGCACGAATCTTACCTTGGAATTCTTCGATCCGAAGCAGTTCCTGCCGCCCGCCGGCGACAAGGCTGGTGACTTTTGGATAGGTTTTGTCCTCGATGACGACGGCGGCCGCGCCGGCGCGCTCATACTGCTTTACGGCATGGATGACGTTGATGGCGTTACCAAAGCCAGTGTCGATATCGGCGATGATCGGAAGGGACGATCGCTCACCCATGGCGCGCACCATATCGAGATGCTGGGTCATCGAGATCAGGCTGACATCGGGCAGCCCATAGAGAGCGGAAAGTTCGAAACCAGACGCCCAAAGGCCATCGAAGCCAGCTTCTTCGGCGAGAATTGCCGAGAGCGGGCTATGCGCCGCCATGATGTGGACGAGGCTCCGCTCGGCCACTCGGTCACGCAGTTGCTTTGCTTTGCTCATAGGTCTTCTAACTTTCGCAAACGGCTTCGCAGGCGGTAAGGATGCGGCCGCAGGCACGCTGCAGCTCTTCAATCGAGGCGGCGTAGGAGATGCGGACATAGGGCGAGGCCATGAAGCCGCTGCCGGGCACGACGGCGACGCCGAACTGCTCGAGAAGAAACATGGCGAAATCCATGTCCGTTTCGATCACCTTGCCTTGGGGGGTGACTTTGCCGATTACGCCAGCGCAGTTGACAAAAACATAGAAGGCGCCGTCCGGTGTGCGGCATCTGAGGCCCTGCGCCTCGTTGATCTTCTCAACCACAAGATCGCGGCGCTTCTCGAAGTCGGCCACGAAATCGCCGATATAGTCCTGATTGCCGCCGATCGCTTCGATCGCCGCATATTGCGAGATCGAACTGGTATGGGACGAGGTCTGCCCCTGGATCGTGTTCATCGCCTTGATCAGATCCTTGGGTCCCGCCCCATAGCCGAGCCGCCATCCGGTCATGGCGCTGGATTTGGAAACACCGTTGATGGTCAGGGTCCGGTCGATGAGATCGGGCGCGGCCTCTGCCATCGTCGCGAACCGTACGCCGTAAACGAGCTTCTCGTAGATGTCGTCGGCAAGCACATGCACATGATCATGGCGGCGAAGCACCGCGGCGAGTGCGGCGAGCTCGACCTTGGAATAGACCGCGCCGGTCGGGTTGTTGGGCGAGTTCAGCATCAGCCACTTGGTACGTGAGGTGATTGCCGCCTCTAGATCTTCCGGCTTCAGCTTGAGCCCGAAATGCTCATGGCACTCGACAAGAACCGGTTCACCGCCGGCAAGTCGCACCATGTCGGGATAAGACACCCAGCATGGGGTCGGAACGACCACCTCGTCACCTGGATCGAGACTGGCGAACAAAGCATTGAACACCACCTGCTTGGCGCCGCAGCCGACGGTGATCTGGTCGATGTCATAGTCGAGACTGTTGTCGCGGATTAGCTTCTGGCGAATCGCTTCGCGCAGCGGCTTGACGCCGGCGACCGGGGTGTAGCGCGTCTTGCCTTCACGAATTGCGGCGATGCCGGCGGTTTGGACCGCCTCTGGCGTATCGAAATCCGGCTCGCCCTGACTGAGCGCGATGACATCGATGCCCGTCTCTTTCAGGGCGGCAGCCGCTGCGGTCATGGCCTTGGTCTGAGAGGGACGAACGGCGTGTAGCCTCTTGGCGATGAGTGGCAATGCACCTCTCCTTAAAGAACTGGATCTGACCCAGACCTAATCAGGGAGTGTTGCGCTGGCCAGTTCAGCCATCGCGTAAACAGAGCCGAATGATCGTATTTTGCGATTGGACTCAGGGCTGCTACTCGGCGGGCACGTCTTCCTCGGTCATCTTCCGGCAAAGTCGAATGAGCCACCGGCAGAAGGCGTGGGCAACATCCGGGTTGCCGCTGCGGTCGATCGCGTAGGCGCGATATTGCATGCCGCTCGGTGCGCGCGATCCGGCAAGCACGTCCAGAAGACCTTGCCGGATCAGGTCCGCGACCACGATATGCGGCGTCACCAGGAGGGTGTTGCCGGTCGTCACGGCCGGCAGGGCGAGATAGTGGTGATCGTAGCGTGCGCCGGACGTGATATCGGATGTCTTCAGATCCAACCCGCGCAGCCAGGTCGGCAGGATGTCCGGCCGCGAGGTAACGGCAATCACCGGCGTGTTCCGCAGTGCTGTGAGCCCCCTTCCCGCGATACAGTCCGGCGCGCCGACGCAGACGAGTTGCTCATCGTAGACGTCCCAGCGATCCGCTGGTTCGATCAACATCAGATCGCGGGTGAGCAGCACGTCGAAGCTGTCGGTCGAGGCGGGAGCCGACAAGGAACTGATTACATCGACCGTAACGCCGCCCATCTCCTTCGAGAACTCGCGCAAATTCGGGATGAGCACCGTATAGGCAAAGGTAGCGAGCGACGTCCGCACAACAAGTCGATTTGCGTCCTTTCGGCCGTTGCGGCGCATCCGCTTTGCGGTGAACAGGACCGTATCAAGCGGCTCGGCGACGGCGTCGGCGAATAGCCTCCCGAAGTCCGTCAGTTGGCTCTGGCGACCGCGGCGCTCGGTCAGCTTGGCTCCGAGATAATCTTCAAGCACGGCGATGTGCCGGCTGACTGAACTCTGGGTAATGCCGAGCGTCTTCGAGGCCCGGGTGACGCTGCTGTCGCGCGCGACCTGCACGAAAGCCCGCACAGCATTGAGTGAAAGAGCCTGTTCCTCGCTCACAAAACGCCCTCCAACGATATGCCATGCGCCCATCCAGAATCGAGCCGATCACATCGGTTTATTCGATATATGTCATCGCTCTGTAACATAACCTCTCCAATGGTCTCGCCGATCCAAACATCGCGTGATGCAGGCTTTTGGCAGGCTCACCTGAAAGCGAGGTACCGCAAAATGGCGGCCATAACCATCGAAAAAATAGAAAAGACCTTCGGTGCTACAACCGTCCTGCGTGATGTCTCGCTCGAGATCGCAGACGGCGAATTCCTGACGCTGCTTGGACCGTCGGGCTGCGGAAAGTCGACGCTGTTACGGATTTTGGCGGGTCTTGAGGTGCAGTCGGGCGGATCCGTTTCGATCGGCGATCGGGTGGTCGACGGCGTGCGTCCGAAGCGGCGCGACGTGGCGATGGTGTTCCAATCCTATGCGCTTTATCCGCATATGACAGTGCAGGAAAACATGAGTGTACCGCTCCGTATGCGCCGGCTGAACGGCTGGCAGCGGCTGCCGCTACTGGGGCGTTTGCTGCCGGGTACGAAAGCGGTTCTGGCCGACGTCGAGATCGACGTGATGCGCACCGCCAAGGCACTTGGCATCGGCCACCTTCTGGCACGCAAGCCCGGTCAACTATCCGGCGGTCAGCGTCAGCGAATCGCCGTCGGGCGCGCCATGGTGCGCCAGCCGGCCGTTTTCCTGATGGACGAACCGCTCTCCAACCTCGATGCCAAGCTGCGCGTCCAGATGCGCTCCGAGATCAAGGAACTGCACAATCGCCTCGGTGTCACATTCGTCTATGTGACGCACGATCAATCCGAAGCCATGACCATGTCCGACCGGGTAGCGGTCATGCTCGACGGCGAACTGCTGCAGATGGCGCCGCCGCAAGAGATTTATGCCAATCCCGACGATCGCCGCGTGGCCGAGTTCATCGGCTCCCCAAAGATCAACATGCTCGAGGCACGCTTGCGCGATTGCGGCCTGGCCGAAACCGCCGGCACGAGCTTCTCAGTTTCCCCGGAGGTTTCCTTGGGAACCGGCCTTGCTCTCGGGATCCGTCCCGAGGCCTTCCATCTTGTCGAAGCCGGCGGCCACAACGTCCTGACTGGCGCTGTGCGCCTGGTCGAGCACATGGGCTCCGACCTGTTCGTTCATCTCGATGTCCCGGGAACAGATCATCCCGTCGTTGCCCGTCTGCTTGCCGAGCGTGCGCCGCAGATCGCCTCTGGCCAGACGCTCCACCTCGGCGTCAAGCCCGAGCGTTTGCTGCTGTTTACGGCGGACGGCAAGCGCCTGCGGCCGAAAGACCATGCAGGTGCGACGGTCGTGCAGATGAAGGAGCGGCTGCAATGAGCATGAGCGCCCCTACAGTCCGCGAACAGCTTAAATCCTCCCAATCCCCCTTGGTTTCATCAAGCGCGTTGCGCCGGCATCGTCTTGCAGAGATCTTCGCTGCATGGTCGCTTGCCGGCCCCGCACTTCTGTTGCTCGTCATCCTGTTCTTCCTGCCAGTCTTCGCCGTCTTTGCGATCGCGCTCACCGATTGGCAGTTCGGGGCAAGTTCGTTTACCTTCGTTGGCCTCGCCAATTTCCGCGAAGTCTTCGCCGACGAGGGGTTCCGCACCTCTTTCGTCAACACTATTCTTTATGTCGCGATCGTGGTGCCCGGGACCGTTATCCTCGGCCTTGCGATCGCGCTGCTGATCGAAAGCGGCAAGTCTTGCCGCGCATTCTATCGCGCCGTCCATTTCCTGCCCTTCATGGCGACGCTCACGGCCATGGCGATCGCCTGGGAAGCCCTACTTCATCCCACCATCGGCCTCATCAACCAGGCGCTTGCCGGCCTCGGCCTGCCGACTGCCAATTGGCTGCGCGACGAGAACACGGCGCTGCCGGTGCTCGCCATCATCGGCATCTGGCAGAATCTCGGCTATGCGATGGTGCTGTTCCTGGCAGGCCTCAAGTCGATCCCGCAGGACCTCTATGACGCCGCGGACATCGACGGCGCCGACGCCTGGCTCGACCGGCTGCGCACGGTGACGCTGCCGATGCTCGGGCCCGTCACCATGTTCATCTTCATCGTCGTGGCGCTAAGGGCCTTCGAGACATTCGACACAGTACAAGTCCTGACCCAGGGCGGGCCCGGCCATGCCTCGGAGATGCTGCTCTACACACTCTACCGCGAGAGCTTCCAGTACCTGCGCACCGGTTACGGCGCCTCCGTCGCCGTCGTCTTTCTCTTCATCGTCGTGACGCTCACGCTGATCCAGGCGCGTGTGATGGATAAGAAGGTTCACTACCAATGAGCACGCAACGCCTTTCCCCTCCGTCGGCAATCGTTCGCCATGCCGTCCTTTTGATCACCGGCGCGCTGATCCTCATTCCGTTTGTGTGGATGGTGTCGCTGTCGATCAAGCCGCCTGGCGAGATCTTTCGCGCCTCGTTCAGCTTCTGGCCGGAACAGTTCTATGGCGTCGAGAACTACACCAAGGCGCTAACGAGCTCACCCCTGCCGCGCTACATGCTAAACGGCGTCATTGTCTGCGGTGCGATCCTGGCGCTCCAGATCGCCGTCTGCGCGCCGGCGGCCTATGCGCTCGCCAAGCTGAACTTCCCCGGCCGTAACCTGCTCTTCGCGATGGTGCTGATCGCTCTTCTTCTGCCGCACGAGGTCCTTGCGCTGCCGCTGTTCATCCTCGGCGCGAAGCTTGGCATCCTCAATACCTATGCGGCACTGGTCTTGCCTTACGTGGTTTCGCCCTTTGGCATCTTCCTGTTCCGCCAGTTCTTCAAGACGATTCCCGACGACGTGGTCCATGCAGCACGGCTCGACGGCTTCTCCGAACTCGCCATTGTCTGGCGCATCATGGTGCCGATGGCGCTGCCCGCCATCATTGCGTTCGGCATTTTTTCCGTCGTTACTCACTGGAATAGCCTGTTCTGGCCGCTGATCGCGGTTCGCGACCAGAACCTGATGCCGCCGCCGCTCGGAATTATGGCTTTTAAGAACGAGGAGGCAGGCAACGACTACGGCCCGCTCATGGCGGCATCCACCATCGTGGTCGCACCCCTCATCATCGCCTTCCTGTCCGCCCAAAGATGGTTTGTGGAAGGCCTGACGGGCGGGGCCGTGAAGTGAACCTGAACTCAATTGTATAAACCTGGATCAATGGAGAGTGAACCATGTCTATTCTCAGTCGGCGGAGTTTCATTGGCGTTGCAGCGGCTGCCCTATGCAGTTTCGCACTCACCGAGGCCAATGCAGCCGAAAAACTGACCCTACGCGTCACGGCGGCGCCTTCAATTGTCGCGGATATGTACCAGGCCATGGCGAGGGCATTCGAGGCTAAATATCCAAATATTGAAATCGCCATCGACACGAGCCAGCGCGATTACAATGCCCAAGTGGATTCCACTCTTCGCGATTCACTTACTGGTCAGTTGGCGGATGTATCAATCCAGGGAAACAACAAAATCCGGCTCTACGTTGACCGCGGGCTGGCAATACCGCTCGATAACTATCTTGCTGTCGAAATGAAATCGCCCGAAACCACGCTCTCGCTGTCGGTCGCCTCGATCGGTGAAGTTGGAGGCAAGGTTTACGGTCTCGGCCTCTCTGTTTCTGCGCCCGTTATCTTTTTCAATCTGGACCTTGTGAAGCAGGCGGGAATTGATCCGTCAGAACTGCCAACAACTTGGGACGGAATCCTCGAACTCGCTCGCAAGGCCAATGATCCCGCAAGCAACACGCTTGGAGCCTATTTCACCTACGATCAGGCGGATTGGTTTTGGATCGCGCTGATTGAAAGCCAGGGCGGTCATATGATGACCCCTGACGAGAAAAAGGTCGCCTTCGACGGGCCGCTGGGTCTCAAGGCGATGCAGTTGCTGAAAGCCTTCGGCGAGGCGGGCCAAGCACAGGTCGACATGCCGCGCGACCAAGTGCGCCAGCTCTTCGCTGCGGGGAAGATCGCCATCCTGGCCGATTCAAGCGGGAGCCTCGGAGGATTCGAGAAACAGTCCGTGGGAAAGTTCGCCATCGCGACCAGAAAATTCCCCGCACTCTCTGAACGCGCACGGCTTCCGGCGGGTGGTTCCCTTGGCGTAGTTTTTGCAAAGGACCCTGAACGTCAGAAGGCAGCCTGGGAATTCCTCAAGTTCGCGGCGGGAGCCGACGGTCAGAAAATCATCGCGGAGAACTCCAGCTACATGGTTGCCAATAGCCGAGTGGCGACCGATCCGGCCATGCTTGGCGGCTTCTATCGCAGTAAACCGAACATGACGGCGGCCATCGATGAACTTCCTATGCTCAACGGCTGGTATTCTTTCCCAGGGCAGAACAGTGGAAAAATTACCAACGCCCTGATCGATCGCATGCGGTCAGTCATTACGCTCAAGGCAGAACCCGAAGCGGCGTTGGCTGGGGTTGTCCAAGACATCCAAGCGTTGCTGCCGAAGTGATCGATTGGCGGTAGGCTGAACCGAAAGACATACAAACATGATCAAGATCATCGAAATGAGCCGCACCCACCCGCCACTAGTGCCGGAGGTCTTCGACCCAGAGTACCGAGAAGCAATGGAAGGCGTCCTGTCGCGTTATACGCCAAGCGAAATGGTAGGTGCGCATCGTTGGATGGGAACCGAGGAAGACCGCGAGGCAGGCGCGGTCTTTACCGGGCGAAGGCTGGGAACCAATCCTGATCCCGGCCGCGTCGTCGTCACGAACGGAACGCAGAGTGCATTCAACATGCTCCTCGGCGGGCTCCTGGGGGCTGGCAATGTTCTAGCTGTGGAAAGCTTGACCTATCCACCGATCCTCGTCCTGGCTAAGCGCCTCGGGTTCATTCCCAAAGGCGTGCGGATGGACGACGAAGGTATCGTTCCGGAAGCGCTAGAGGAACTGTGCCGTAGCGATCGCCCCAGAGCTCTCTATCTGCTTCCAACGCTGCAAAATCCCACGACGGCCACTATGTCGCTCGCGCGGCGTCAAGCAGTCGCGGAAGTCGCCCGTAAATACGATCTGCAGATCATCGAAGACGACATTTACAGCTTGCTGCCGGAGGACCTGCCGCCGCCGCTTGCTGCACTGGCACCAGAACGGTCCTGGTACATGTTGGGCGTTGCCAAGACGCTCGCCGCCGGCATGAAGATCGCCTATGTCGTTGCGCCAACTGCGGCGCGTGCCGAAGAGCAATTCTGGCCGGGCGTCAGAGCAACCTTCTGGATGGCGGCGCCGATCAGTGCGGCGGTATCGACGCAGTTGATCGAAACCGGCGGCGCCGAGCGCATAATTGATGCGGTGAGGGACGAGATGGTCGCTCGCCACAAGATCGTATTGCCTTTGCTGGCGGGAACCGATTTCGAAACGAAGAATGGCGCGTTGCATGTCTGGATCCGGTTGCCGGAAACGGCTCCGGCGGCGGGTCTCGCGTCCTGTATCCGTGAGCGCGGTGTCAACATCGGAACAGGGGATCCTTACGCCTTACCTGGTGAAGCTGCACCACAGGCAATCCGGATCGGTATCGGCCATGCTAACTCCCATGCTGAGCTCGAAGAAGCCGTTCGCATCATCTCAGCCAGCCACGACGACTTCGTTCACAAATTGGGTAAGGAGGGCTTGGCGGGGATGCGGAACGCTGAGCCGAATTGGTGAAATGCGCCGTCTTCTAATGGTCGAAAATGGTTCCAGGGGATCAGCATGGCCCGGCAACTATCGAAGAACAGCAAGGGACCTTAGTCTCGCCTCGACGAGCACCTCAATCTGATCGTCGACATATCGACACGGAGACGACTATGAAACAATTGACAGTAGCAATCTTGGGCCTAGGCGCCATGGGAAGCGCAGCTGCTGCCACGCTCGCGCGGCGGGGTTGCGAGGTGATCGGGTTCGAGCAGTTCTGGCGCGCCCATAACCAAGGCTCGAGCCATGGAGACACCCGGGCGATCCGCAAGGCCTATGTTCGCGAAGAGCAATATGCTCCGCTTGTGCTTGAGGCGTACCACCTCTGGCAAAAGCTCGAACGGGATACGGGAGCGGAGCTTCTGCGCGAAATCGGCGGCTTGGTTGTTGCGCCCGCCAGCGGGCGGACACTGACGCGTTCGATCGCGGCCGCAACGAAATACGGGATTCCGCATGAGATACTGGAGCCATCTGACATAACCCGGCGCTGGCCAACGATGCATCCGCCAGCCGGCACGGCAACATTTTATGAGCGCAGCCAGTCAATTATGCCTCCGGAAAAAACCGTTGCCATTCACGTCGAGATGGCCATCCGCAATGGCGCAGAACTCCACTTCAACACGCCTGTTAGCGGATGGACGCAGACGGAATACGGCGTGGAGATTACCGCTGGGGATAAGGTTTTCATGGCCGACAAGCTCATCATCGCGGGAGGAGCGTGGTCAGAGATTGTTCTCATGGAGTTATTTCCAGTCAAAGCAGAGCGGTTGTTGCAGGTTTGGGTCAAGCCAAAGATCGACACTGCCACCTTCTCGGTAGCGCATCATCCTCGTTGGGTGCTGGAAAATCAGGAAGGGCGGGCAGCTTACGGCTTTCCGATCCTGGAAGGTCAAGACGCTATCAAACTGGCGTTTACCGCAGGCACTCCCGCAGATACCGCGGATCTTCAGCGAGAAGCGTTTGCGGGCGAGGTGGAAGCTCTGGTCGAATTCATGTCCCAATTGGTGCCGAGCATTCGAGGCCGGGGCGCCGCACAGGTGGCGGCATGCTTCTCAGCCAAAGCGCAAGACGACAACTTCGTTATTGGTCCACATCCGCACTCCAACAGCGTTATCGTTGCAGCCGGGTTCGGGAGCCACGGGTTCAAGTTTGTCCCGGTCATCGGTGAAATTCTCGCTGATCTCGCCATCGATGAAGCGACGAAACGAGACATCAGCTTGTTTGATCCGCAACGCTTCGTCCGCCAATCGTTGGTGGAAGAAGTCAATTGATGAATGTGATGAAATACAAATTCCTTATCGTCAGCTTCGACGGCCTTCGCCCAGATCTCATCTCTCCAGAATTGACGCCGAACCTATTCCGCTTGCAGTCGTTGGGTATCGCGCTGTCGAAGCATCGCACGGTCTATCCGAGCGAGACCCGCTCGGCCTTTCCGAGCCTCGTCACCGGCGCGACGACCAACCGGCACGGAATGGTCGGCAACAAATATGTCGACCGATCAGTCTTGCCGCCGCGTTATATCGATACGTCGGACGCCGTGCTGCTGCGAAAGCTCGATCTGGAAAGCGATGGAAAGCTGATGTCTGCCGCGTCGATTGGCGAGATTCTCGCTTCCGAAGGACGAAGCCTGGCCGTGCTGGCGACGAACACTCCCGGCACAACACGCTTCTTCCACCACAAGGCCGAGGATTTCGGGCATGTCCGGTTGTCGGGCCATTTCCGCGAGGCCGGCACGGCCGATGCCTTGGCGGAGGCAGAGGCTGGTGTTGGTCCACTGACGCCTGAGCCGCCGAAGATCGAACCCGACAAGGCCGGACAAGATTGGATCACCTCCGCATTTCTCGAAGTGATTTGGCCCAAGTATCGGCCGGACGTAACGATCCTCTCCTATGGCGAGCCCGATGTGACGTCGCATTTCCACGGCACGGGAGCAGAGGCGACGCGGGGGATCATCGCCTACTGCGACCGGCAGTTCGGCAGGGTGCTTGACTGGTGGGAGTCAGAGGGTCGCGCCGAGGATGTGCAGATCATCGCAGTCTCAGATCACGGACACCTCACCGGCCATACACGTGTCTCGGTGATCGACGGCCTGCGGGAGGCCGGCTTCCGGCCAGGCGTCGCCCCTGCGCTGGATGTCGACGTGGTGGTGGTGCCCGGACAGGTGGGCGCGCTCTATCTCGCCGAACCCGCTGACGAACAGATCGCCCGGCTGGTCGCGGCGATCACCAGTCAGCCGTGGTGTGGACCGGTGTTCACCCGTGCTCGAAACGAGGTCGACGGAATAGCGCCCGGCAGTCTTGGCAAACATCTGGTCTTTGCCGATCACGCGCGCGCGCCAGATGTCTCGTTTTCGTTCCGCGCAGACGACGACATCGACCCCTTCGGCCTCATCGGCCGCACCTTCTATGACCACAACCGGCGCACCGGTCTCGGGGCCCATGGGGGCCTGCATCCAAAGGAACTCGCAGCTATCGGCATTGTTGCAGGTTCGGCTTTTCCGGCGGCGGGTTCCGTCTCGACGGTCCCATCAGGTATTTGCGATTTCGCGCCCACCATTTTACATCTTCTTGAGATCGGCAGACCGAACACGATGAGCGGCCGCGTACTCCATGAGCTGCTTTGGGATCCGGAAAAAGCGAACCCAGCGATCCGGCATGAAAGCTTCGAGGCCAAGGTCAGCAGCTACCGTCAGGTTCTTCGACGCGTTCAGGTCGGCGACGTTACCTACGTCGATGACGGAATGGCAGAGGGTTAGTTCAAATGGAAATCAAGCGTCTCCCTGGTAAGGCCCTCGGCCGATCAGTCGGTTCGGCTTTTGGATCTCTCGTCTTTGTTGCAACTGTTGCGATGGCGGTCAGTCGCGCGCTTCGCCGCTTTGCTTAAAAGCAAAAGTACCATAGCCAATATAATTGAGTTGCACGGTGCCGTCGGAACCACTGTGCCGTGCCGCGGTCTCTTCGAGAGCGTGCAAAAATGTTTCTCGGCCTATTTTTGCCTCGGCTTTAAGTGATGGCGTAAGCGCCATGGCCGCACAGACGACTTCGTCCGCTCGACGCTGCACTGTCCAATTGAAAGTACGCTGATGCACATTGGTGAAGAGCCTTGCTGACGAAATGGCGTCCGCTGCATCAAACAGTTCGTATTCGCCAGCGCCATTTGAATGCGCCCTACGGTCGTATCCATCGACTAGTTGCTCGAGAAGCGAATAGATATCGTCCCCGACACTGTTTTGTGTATCTCCCCAGCGATATTCGACGATCGCTAGGCAGCCGTGCGGTACCAGTACTCTATGACTTTCGGCAAGGAACGTATGCTTGTCAAAGCGGTGGGCTGCGCAGGCCGCGGCCACGAGCGCGACCGACCTGGATGCATAACCAACCTCTTCTGCAAACCCGGCTATGTATCTGACGTTTTCGAGCTCTTCTGGATGATCTTCTGCCGCCCGCCTCATCTCTGCGCTTGGTTCTATTCCGATTACGGCGCGGCTTGGCTCGAGGAAGCGAGCAAGTGGTCGAGTAAAAAGACC
This sequence comes from Mesorhizobium sp. 128a, assembly GCF_053848025.1. Taxonomy (NCBI): domain Bacteria; kingdom Pseudomonadati; phylum Pseudomonadota; class Alphaproteobacteria; order Hyphomicrobiales; family Phyllobacteriaceae; genus Mesorhizobium; species Mesorhizobium sp. 128a. The sequence continues at coordinate 42,527 of NZ_JBSPKY010000025.1, forward strand.
CGTCCCGGCTCCAATGTCGACTGCCGGATATCGCACCGGAACTAGCGACATCAAGGAATTGATATGGTCTACCATTTGTTTGGGATACTCTGGCCGGTCGCTGTAACGGCTGGCCAATCTTGCAAACTCGGCCATAGGCCCTGGAGGCTCGTTGCTCTTGGTGCTCGTTTGCATGGCTGCAGCTTTCATCTTTCTTGCGCTGAAGGAAAAGGAGTCCGAGGCGCTTCCAACTCTGGTCATTTGGAAAGCGGAAGATGCCGGCGAAGCGTGGCAAGCCCCCTGTTCAGCACGCCATTCGTCTCGGGATTGCCGATGCCGACTCGGATCGCCTCAGGAGGCATAAAGGCTTCAGACGCGTAAGAACTGCTGTCGGCAACCTGCACGCCATCGCTCTTGATCGCGGCCGCCAATTCTTTGCTGGATGTGCCTTCGGGTAGTGGCAACCACACATGCAGACAGCCGGGATCCGTGACATAGCGGCAATTACAAAGAATCTGGTCGAGAAGTTCATGTCGGTTGCGTAGCTCGGCTTTTACCGCCGTCAAGATCGCCTGATCGTCGCCCCGGCGAATGAAACCGGACGTCAAGGCAGCGCTCATCGGCGTTGCCATCCAATAGGTCGCACGAACTCCCGGCCAAAACACCCGAGCAGCGTCGTCCGCAGTTGGAGCGACGAGATATGCCAGTTTCAATCCGGCCGCGAAACTTTTCGCTGTCCCCAAGAGATACCAAGATATTTCCGGCGCCATTGCCGAAATCGGCGTCAAGGACGACGGGCTTAGAAGGCTGTAGACATCATCTTCAATGATTTTGACGCCATAGCGCCTGGCGATCTCCGCGATATACGCGCGGCGCCTCAAAGACATCGTAATGGTTGTGGGATTCTGGTAGGTGCTCAAAAGATAGATTGCTGCGGGTTTTGTTTCTTTGCAAACATCCTCGAACGCGTTTGGCTCAACACCGTCGGCATCTATGGGCGCGTCAATCACCGGAATTCCGTAGCGCTCGGCAAACGTTCGTACCGGCGGATAGGTCATTTGTTCTACGACAAGCGCTCGACCTTTAGGGATGATCCCGGGGAGGATCATGTGCATGGCGGCTTGTGTACTGTGGGTCAAAACAACCCGGCCTGCGTCCGGTTGTGTTCCTAGCCGACGGCCCGTGAATTCCGCTCCTCTCGACCGATCCTCGTCGGAGCCTGTCCAACGATGTGTTTTGACAAGGCTGGAGGGCGACATTGTCAGAAACAGTTCTTCAAGCACATCCTTGAAGATTTGATCGAAAGTCTGGGGAACGGGAGGTGGATGATTGAGATTAAGTCGGATCAATCCATTCTCGTCGATACACCGGTCGACCAGCGACTCAGATTGGACGTACACCCTATTCATTTCCTCGACCTCCTATTGTCTCTAATGCTCGCCAGCTATCATCACTAGCCGCACCAGGTGAGACCCCGTCGTGCCAGAACAAGAGAAATCACGACCGCCAGAATTGTCGCGATTGGAATTGCTCGGCCTCGTATTGCTGGCACCTTAACCGCGGTGGTCACGTGCAGCATGGCGAGGGCGACAAAGGCCAGCGCGAAGACTGTCGGAAACGCCGCAACCGGGAGATCTGGCCGCGCGATCAACAGGATCGCGACTAATGGGGTGTCATAAGAGACGGGAATGCCCGTAAACTTGGCATCCGAGGTCAGGCCGAAGCTCTCGAAATAGCTGAGGCGGATGGCGCCAGCCATGATGAGCGCGAGAATGGCCACGAGCGATAGGATGCTCCCTTCTCCGACAAATACGACAACAACCGACGGAAATATTACGCCATGCATGAAGTCGCCAAAGCCGTCGAGACATTTTCCGAAGTCCGCCGCTCCTGGACGGCGGCTGTCACTGGTCTTGCGGGCGACATGACCGTCCCAGTGGTCAAGGAACACATCCAGAGCATTGATGCGGTGCCGAGCTCGATGTGACCGTTCAGCGCCAGGAAAAGTCCAAGGATCGCGAACACGAAGCCCGTTGCCGTAATGGCATTGGCGTAATCTCGAAGGTATATCAGCATCGGGTGCTCCTCGACGAAGCTCTTAGTGTCGGGCGCCTGGGCGCTGTCGGCGCCGCATGGGCAGGCGATCCGGCACGTCATTCCAGTGGGTGAACGCCTCCGTCACGTGTCCTTTGCCAATCCCTGCCGCAGTTGCCGTCAATCATGCTGCCGCCTAACGGCTTTTCAGGCCATTGAGCGTAGCGACAACTTTCTCCAGGGCCGGTTCTAATTCTTCCGGTGGCGCTCCGAACGAAAGCCGCAATCCCGTCTCGTCACCGAACGTCGTTCCGGCAACCGAAGCGACGCCTGCTTCCTTAAGAAGGATGCCGGCGACATCATCCACGGTGCGGGTTGAGCTCGTCCTCGGCAGCCTGGCGAAGAGCTGTGTGAGATCGAGGTAGAAGAAGAACGAGCCATCGGCACGCGGTGGCGCGACGTCCTCCAGCTTGGAGAGAATTCTTAGCCCTGCCTTCCGCGCAGCCGCGAGGCGCTGATGCATCTCCCGCTCGTAGCTGCCGTCGCCGACATCGAGGTGATGCAGTATGGCGTGTTGAGCAATCACGTTCGCATTTGAAGTCGTAAGGCTTTGAAGCTTTTTGGCCGCTGCGACGATTTCCGGTGGTGCCGCGAAATAGCCGAGGCGCCACCCTGTAATGGCCAACTCTTTGGAAAACGCATTGACCAGTATGGTTCGTGAACGAATACCCGGATGAGCCATCGTAATCGACTGATGACGATCACCATTGAAAACAAAACCGGAGTAGCACTCGTCGGAAATGATCCAAAGGTCGTAGCTTATTGCAAGATCACCAATGGCTTGGAGGGTCGCCCGGTCGTACACCGCTCCCGTCGGATTATTCGGCGAGTTGATAATAATTGCCGTAGTCTTGGGCGTTACGGCGCTACGGATGGCGCGGATTTCAGGAACATAAGAAGGCGGCTTGGCGTCCACGAAAACAGGCTTTGCCCCCGCCAAAAGAACCTGCGATGGAAATGTCGGCCAGCAGGGACGAACAATGATGACTTCGTCGCCTGGATTGAGGAGTGCCAAGGTGGCATCGAGCAAGCCCTGTTTCGCACCTGCAGTGATGACGATGTTGTCGGTATCCCACGCAAACCCGGTTTCAGTCGACAGTTTCTTGGCAACGGCCTTGCGCAGAGACGGCAGGCCAATTGATTCGGTATAGCGGTTTACACCGGCATTTATGGTGGCGATCGCGCCTTCGCGAACCGAGACCGGGGGAGCGGTGATAACCTCGCCAGCCGCCAGGTCAATGATTTGGCGCCCCTGGGCTGCTGCTGCTTTTGCTGCTTCCCGAGCTGCGGCGGTCCCCGATCCGGAGAGGAGAGCAATTCGCTGCGCCAACATGTCTGTCTCCTGTCTGTTGTCCGCCTCTGCTACGGCTCAGCCTGCAGAGCCCGCTATCAGGGGCTGTGCGGCCGTCACGCCCTCTGTTGCAAAGACCCTTTCAGCGATCAGAAGATCCTCCTCGCTGTCGATCTCGTACCATTTGAGATCATCGCACCTGACTGCCGCGATCTGCAGTTCCTTCTGCTGAACCAGCTGAGACAGCAGCTCCTCGCAGTAGGACTTGACGGCACCAGAACCCATGAGATCGTCGAGATGGGGGACAATTGTGGTGCGCAGGTCCTCGCCGGAAAAGCGGATCAGGTTCATGGTCTTGAACAGCTGCGGTGAACCGTCCGTCAGGTTTTCAGCGGTCTGTCCCATCCTCAATTCCGCGATATGGCCGTGATCATTCAAAATGACGGCCGAGCCTTCCATCGACGCTTCGAAGGGAGCGACGGCGGCGGCGTTTTGAGACTGGCTTGTCGCGAGGCGGCGAAGCGCATCCGGCTCGAAATAGACATCGCCTTCGAGAACGTAGGTATTGCCCGTCAAAAGGACGTGACGCGCCAGCCAAAGCGAATAGGCGCTACCGGTCCTGTCGAAAACGTCCGATTCGACATAACTGATTTCGAGGCTTCGGAACCGGCGGCCGCAGGAATATTCAATCGCGTCCTTGCGATAGCCAACGACGATAGTGACCTCTTCCACGCCAACGGCCTCGAGGTTTCGTAGAGCGTTGTGGAGAATTGGCGTGCCATTGACTTCAACCAGCGGCTTTGGCCGTAAATCAGTCAGCGGCCGAAGACGCGAGCCGAAACCGGCGGCAAGAATAACAGCTTGCTTGGCAGAGTTATCGACCATTGGTTATTTCCTCGGTGTGACGCTTTGGCGGAACGCCTGATTCCAAAACGCTGAAGCAATCAGCAAGCCATCGCAGGCCGGGTTCGAGCTTTTCGGCGGAAACCCGTACAGCTGCGCGCGCCTCGGTAGATGCAGCCCGAAACGGGTTGGTACAGCTATCAATGCTTTTCTGATGGCGTGATCGCCCCATACCGATCGTTGCGACCGGATTGCTCCACTTTCCCTGGCCATCAGATATCGACCTCGTGGCCGCCGTCGCTGGCCGCCTGGAGGCAGAGCCCGCCGGCCGAAGATTTGAACCGGCGTGTTCCTTGCGCCAGCACGAGCGCCTTCTGCGTTTGCAAATTGCACTTTCAAGTCGGCCGTTCATCTCAGGGCACCGTCTGCGGTCTTCGGCCAAAATAATGCGTCTCTGCGGCAGCGAGCTCGTCATAAGCCATCAACTCGAAAAGCTCTTCCAGCGAGGCGACATCGGGCTCGATGCCAGCTATGCCTTCTTCGCGAATGATGCGATTGCAGACGTTTCGCATGGCGGCGATCGCAGCGCGCATATTGTGATTTGCCCAGATCACGGCGGAGATATGTGCGGCGCGATATTCGGCGACCGGGGTGCGATAGTATTTCGTCGGCACGATCACGACAGGGAGGTGATTCTGCCATGAATGGGCAAATGCCAGGATTTCCGTCGGATCGGATTTGCGCGAATGGATGAGGATCGCGTCGGCACCGGCGCCGGCATAGGCATGCGCACGGGCAAGCGCCTCGTCCTGGCTGTAGCCGGCTATGAGGGCCTCTATCCGAGCCACTAGCACGAAGCGGGGGTCAGGCACGGCGTCTTTTACGGCCTTCAAACGGCCGCAGAACTCCTCGATGTCGGCGAGCGGGTGGCGATCGCCAATGAAAGAGTTCATCTTAGGGAAGAGTTTGTCCTCGATGCATACGCCACTCGCACCGCGTCTGTGCAGATGGGCGGCGACAAGGCGAGCGTTGTTGAAATTACCGAAGCCGCTGTCAGCGTCGACGAGAATAGGAATGTTGGCAGCACGAGCAATACGTTCCACGACATCGGCCACTTCGCTCCAAGAGGCTTCGTTCGCATCGCGGTAGCCGAGGCTGGAGGAAATCGAAAGGCTGGACGCCCAAAGCGCCTTGAAACCTGCCCGCTGGGCGATCGCCGCGGAGAGCGCATCATGGGCTTCCATTAGGAATGACGGTTCGTCAGGTATGCAAATGAGGTCACGGAGCGTAGGTATACCTTCGCTTGCATTGCCGCCCGAATCCGCAGGTGATGCTTCTTTTCCGATATGTGGATCCGACGCAGACCTGACATGTCCTTTCATCCCTTCAATCAATCCCCATATTGTCCGCGACATGAATGTCGCTCGGCAGCTTCTGTCGCCGCGCTACAAGGGCGTTTCAAAAGTTGTGCCAACTGCGCACAAAAGCCTAAGAATTTTCTGCGTAGTTTTCAGTGACTTAGATGAATGCGCGTCAGGGAGCCGCGCCAACGGTTCGTGTCACTCACGTGACAAACCCGGCAGTAGTGTCGATTTCCAGGCATTCTCCAAGGAATGGGGGACGGAATTCCTCCGTCCCGGGGGGGGGAATTCGCGCGCCCCATTCAACCGGCCCGCGCTGTCCGATGTCCGACGATGTCGTGGCTTCTTCCAAATTGCTGCGAACAGCCCGGTTGCAGGAGATTTCGCCTGTGATCGGAAAGGTCCGGCGTTGCGCCAATGTACTAAAATGTTCAAACTACCAGATGAGAATCCGACGCTCAGGATTCTTATGATTAAATGATCAGCGGCAACGAAACAGCCGCCGCACCAAGATTCGCTCTTTCGCCGAGCACGTCTTCGCGCAGCAGAAATCCCGCACGGCCTGACCGCACGATCGGCCTCGCAGGCTAGGACGAAGATTGGCATTGACCAACTTCGCCTACGATCTTGCCCGCCATTTCCTGGCATCAGGGGCCAACTATGCTCGCATAACGGCCAGGTGGCGCAAAATGCTGCCGCCACGCCGATTTCCAACATCGGGAATCAAGCTCAACGACCATAACCGAGGTGATCACCACGCGTCAGGTCACGTCCAACCTCATCTGCGTCCTATCGCGCTCCGAATTCCGGTAGTTCGACTGGCCAGCTCATCATATCCTTCGCAGGGTTGCGTAAAGCATGCAACGATCATGGCGCTGATCATCAAGGTGAGGCACCAGAGCCTCACCGACGATGTGGATCGTTCATCCAGCTTGGCTTGCCGGTGATAACCTTCGGTGCGTCGATTGTGGATGCCGGGTTGTAGTGGGAGTCCATCGGGAAGGTATAATCCGCACGATTGCCACCGGTGATAAAGTCGGCGGCATAGAGTGTCTCCAGATAAGGATTGTCGGACACCAGCACGTCGGCATAGGGCAGCAGCGCGCCGAAAGTGGCGCGAAAATCCATGTCCAGACGGCCCGTTAGGGTGATCGGCACGCCCTCAGCGCTATAGTAAAACTTCTGGCCGTTAACGGAGAACGCTTCGGAGATATAGGACATCGTGAGAGGCGTGCTGACGAACTTCTCGCCTGCTGCCTGGAAAGTCGCGGCCACCCGGTTCATCTCATCGAAGGTGTCGGTTCCCTTGTAGCGGCAGATTTCGACCATGGTGAGGTCGCCCAGCCTATCGAAGGAGATCAGCCAATCGACGGCCTGGGTCACCAAATCATTGTCGATATGAGAAGACTGGACGTCTTCCGCCTTGATGAGGACCGGGATCAGGTTGAGTCCGTTGTCCGGCTGGACCGTGACATTAGCCTGCTCCAACGCGTCAAGTACACGGGTTTTCTTTCTGTCCAGATGTGCAACAACGCGGTCGGTAGTCGGCACATAGGTCGAATAGATCTTTATGCCGAGATGGCTGCGCACGTCAGAAGTCTCGGGCGCCGAGAGCGACTTGACTGCCGCGATCGTCGATACCTCGTCCTTGGGGTCGATGATCACGTTGAATTCATCGCCGTTGCTATTTTTCTCGCGAACGTAGTCTATGATACCCTGCAGGTCTTCCATCTTTTGCGGATTGCCGTTGCGATCGAGCGCCGGCATGCGCCCATTAGTGATAGGATTCCATATCGAGAGGTTCATGCTCTTTATCTCCTCAGTGGAGACATCAGAAATCAGGCAATTTTTCTCATCTCCGGTGGTTCGCCCCAGTGTAGTGTCATGCGTCATCCAGGCATGGCCGTTTTTATCGGCGCGAAGATCGAGTTCAACGGCATGGAAACCATGCTTGAGCGCGTTGTCAGCGGCTGAAATGGTGTTTTCGAGAATGCCCTTGGAATTGTCGAAGAAGCCGCGGTGCGGCAGTATCTGCTTCCTATGCGGATTGATTCCGCGGGCCTTGGTCTCGCCTCCGGTCAGGAAAAGATCCTTCCCGTAACTGGAGGTGCCGACTTCCTCCTCAGCGTCTCCGAGAGCAGGCCTGTCCAGACCAAAGTTGGGTTTCCAATCGGCCTTGTTGCCGGCGGCTAACCACTCGGTGATGGTCTTGTTGACGGTGCCGTCGACTGGATCGTGCGGGTCATTGGAGCCAAATTTTCGGGTCGTCTCGCCGCATGCAGGAACCGATGGAGTGAGAGGCTTGCCGCCCCGCTGCACCCGGGTTTGCATGCTAGCCTTCGCCTTGTCCCCTGCGAGAGCATTGGTGGCACCGTCGACAAGCATCGAACGGTCGGTCGCCCCGCCAGCCACGGTTGAGGCGACAACCATGGTCCCAATGAAACCTAAGCGGACCAGATGCTTGCACCAGCGGCGCGCAGCCAGGGGGAAAATGTTGCGGGAGTTGAGATGAATTGTCGATCGCGCTAACATGAGCTCTCGCCGTCGGTTCAGAATGTCGCTTCCAGCTCTCGTCGCTGACTGGACATTGACGGCGGCAACGGCATTGTCCGTGAGCCTGATCATGGGCGATTCTCCTCGGGCCGGGCGTCTGCGGAGAGCCAAGCACGTGCCGTGCCAAACCAGAGAGTCCCCTTAGAACAACAACATAACGACGCCAATGCTGATACGCCATGTCGCATATCCGACATCGTTTGATGCCAGACGACGGAACGTGGTCGAATTCCGCTTTCTCGGGGCTCCGGGCTCCGGGTTGGAGGTCAATGGTCAAGCAATCGGCCGACAACCCTGCGGTCCCTTCAAGGACCGATCTGAGCTCAGGTGGTAGCGCTCGTAGTCGCCGCTGCGAGCGCCGGCGTCCGCCAGTACCCCGGTCGGATGGCGATCAGCGGTTCGAACAAGGTCGTCTGCGCTGCAAGGCAGCCGCAAGCGTGAAAGTGTCAGGACGGCCCCAGCCCGTTCCGATCAAGGCACCGTTCCAGCCATTATCCTCCAGCGCCTTTGCGTGGCTCGCGAATGTCTGCAGGCTATTGTGATTTTCGGCGACGCAATCGCCGCGATGGCCTGATCTGACCTCGTTGGGGATGTACCAAAGAAATTCGGATTTGCTGCTCATGCGATTTGATCTGCGATTTCGATTGTTGGAACGTTGGAATCTGGAATCCGCGGAAAGCGGGAACGACTATCTCAGAACGTTAGCCTCTCAGGAGCATCTGAAGGCGGTCAGACGCATTTCCCGGATGCGACAATGGTGACGGCCCGCGCTCTCACGTTGATTGCCGCGCCGCACGCAGGATCTCCAGGAGCTTGGGCGACAGCATCACGTAGCGGTCCTTCTGGCCTTTTCCCTGCTCGACGCGGACGACCATTCTCTGGCTGTCGATGTCCGTGGGCTTCAGCTGAATCGCCTCCGAGATGCGCAAGCCGGCAGCATAGCACGTGGTCAGGATGGCGTGGTGTTTGACGTCGAGCACGCAGCCGAGGAACCTTAGAACTTCCTCGGGACCGAGGACGATCGGCAGCTTTTGCGGTTTCTTCGGAAGCGGAAGAACCTCTTCGGGCGCCCAGTCCCTTTCGAGCGTCACCCTGTAGAGAAAGCGCCGCGCCGCGATGGCGGTGTGGATCGAGCCGGGCGACAGCTTCTTCTCGTTGGTCAGATAGACCTGATAGGTCCGGATGTCCTCGCGCCCGAGCAGGTCTGGCGACTTGCCGAAATAGCGGGCGAACAGCGAGACCTGTTGCAGATATGAGAGTTGGGTGTTGAGCGCGAGGTTGCGCACCTGCATGTCCTCGCTCATGCGCTGGCGAAGTTGGGGCATGACGAGCTCCTTTGTCCGATGGAATGGGCTGCAAGCAGCCACCCCATGCTCGCGCAGTTGGAGCTCCTTTTGCATGCATGACCGACGCTACCGACGACGCCATCAAGACCGCGCCGGCGATGCACAGCCTTCTTGCCGCTCCGCGGTCGCGGAGCGGGTTAGTCCAAGTGAAGTTATGGGCAGGTGAGCATCACTTCACGAAAGGCTTCACATATTGCGGCGCGATCAGCTTCACTTCATTGCCGAGCGAGGCCCTATGCTGAGATCGGACGGCGGATAGACAACCGCACCTCGCCAACAGAGACGTCCGTCACGTTGAGGAGGACCAGTAATGCCGCACTGCCGTCTTCGATCCGTCACCTGAAATCCCAGGAGCTGTTCAGCGCCATCGACCGCTTGCCGTACTTCGGCGCCGCGCCCTGCCTGGAGAGGTTGTCGGTGATGACGGCGCATACTTTTGCGGGACCGCTCAGCTTGGCTTGCAAGCGGGCCGGCCTGTGCTGATGACAAAGAAGGCGCCGCCCTGCTTCATGACGTCCTGGGGGGCGGGCGTTTGGTGATGGCGTCGAATGTTACGATGGCCAGTCTGCCCGGGATTGCTCGGAAAGGCGCCTCAGGAAATCCTGTGCCGTCAGTTGCCGCAACGATCGTCATGACGCGACGGCCTTTAGATCGCTGGCTTGTCCAGTTTCTGACAGCGGTGCAACGCTTGTCGGATTCAAAACACCAGCCATGTCTGCGACTTTTGAAGTGATCAAGCGCAATCGGAAGCCTTATGGGCTTGAGCGGGTTTGGCATGGCCGTTGCTGTTGAAGGGCAGCAACATTGACTGAGGGGCAACTCCATTCAAACGCAGGGACTGCCCAGGACGCGCGTTGGCCGATAAAGCAGATGAATGCTCTTCCGTTGCGCAATAAGACGATCTCGGATCGATTGATCCAGGCGGAGAACCGGCCATCCGGCTTTGATTATCTTCGGCTATTTCTGTCAATTAGCGTTTTGTTGAGCCATAGCATAGGCATATGCTACGGATGGTCTGCACCTATTGTCATTTGGCTGTGGCACGGTCCGCCGCACCCCATGTTGTATTTTATCGTTCCAAGCTTCTTTGCCCTGAGTGGATTCCTTGTCGCCGGAAGCCTGGAACGTAACACCGTTCCAGCGTTTCTGACTCTCAGGTTTATCCGAATTTTTCCTGCCCTTTGCGTTGAAGTGCTCATTTCCGCCCTGTTCTTGGGCACGCTCTTAACCTCGCTCTCTCTAAGGGATTATTTTTCCCATCCAGAATTCTGGCGCTACCTCGGCAATATAGTGGGCTGGGTGCACTTTGACCTCCCGGGCGTCTTCGAGAACCGACCTCCCCCGAACCGTGTGAACGGATCACTTTGGACTGTTCCCTTTGAACTGAATTGCTATATTGCAATTGCAGCTTTGGGAATGGCTGGTCTCGTCAAGAGACCAATGCTTTTCACAAGCGCAGCCGCCTTTGGCATGCTCGCGCTTTCCGCAAAGGCAGCCTTCACTGGTTTCTTTATCGTTGGTGGCAACGCTCCTGGCGGGGTGCTAATCCTATCGTTTCTATTCGGAGCTGCAATCTATCTCGTCCGGAACACATTGCCGTTCTCGTTTCCGCTGTTCGTTCTGAGCTTCACGCTGTCCTTAGTGTGTTTCTACTTCGGGGCGATGTTCTACTTCGCTACACCATTCGTCGCCTACTCAACGGCATACATCGGGCTACTCAATCCAAGGCGAACGCTCCTGGTACGCGGCGCCGACTATTCGTACGGCATCTACCTCTATGGCTACCCTTTCCAACAGGCAGCCTTTCAACTGCTTCCGGGCGGCACATTCTGGCTTTTGAACATCGTGTATACCGTCCTCTCTTCAGGCGCAGCTGCGTGTCTCTCCTGGACTTTTGTCGAGAGAAGAGTTTTGGATCGGCGCGCGGCCGCGCTGCTGCGCGTCGCAAAAGCCATGGAGTGGCTTCAGTGGTTTTTCGCGGCCTGTGCCAACGCCCTTGGCAGGTGCATCCGGTAGGGCGAGACGTCGGCGAGCCAAGCCCCGAGGATCTATGTCGTTGAGCTTACCATTTTATGTCGCCGGACTGTCCCTCCAGGCTCGTTTTCCCCAGGATGCGTCATGACCGGCATGTAATCGGCTCGCCATGGTTTGTCCTGCCTTCTTCCTCAACAGCGAACGACAGGATGATTGGCGCAGAAGAGCACTTGGGCAGGTGCCGACGTCGTACGCAGGCCAAGGCCGACTGGACTGGTTTGATTAGCGTTGCGTGTTGACACGAAGGAAGTGTCCACGGAGGCACTAATGGACACGATCACTGATATCCAGTTTTGGATCTTGAAGAAGTGGGGGCGGACCAGGGGGCTCGTCGGGGTCCCGGCGCTGGTCAGCGGACTTCAAACGTCGGATTGTGGCGGAGACATCCGAGAACGGTGCTTCGGTATCGTTGGTGGCCCGCCGTCACGATCTGAATACCAATATGTTGTTCATATCGGTTGTCCTTCCTTCAGACCTTGCCGCGCCAGGCCGCGCTGCTGGCCGAGAGTGATCCGCGGGTCCCGGCTGGCCATAGCCGCTGCTCCGTCGGCTTCTCGAGCACTCGCAATGCCCAGTGATGGGCATGCTCCTCCTCGACAAAACTGCCGTTGTTCAGACATTGCTGCGGCGTGAGGACACCGGCCTCCTGCAGACGCAGCACCTCGTCTTCAAAGGACGCCGCCTCCACATAGCTCTTGTCAGCGCTCACCACCACAAATCCGTTCGGGCGCGTGACGCGGGCCAACTCACGCAGCCTATGCGGTTGCACATGTCCGAGCGTGAAGACGCCGCAGCACACGGTCATATCATAGCTCGCGCTGGAATAGCCCTTAAGCGGTCTGTTAAGGTCAACATCGCCTTCGACTTTGCGGTAAATGCCGGTTTGCCTCGCCATTTCGGCCATCGTCTCGCAGAGATCAAAGCCGTCGATCAAGCGAAAGCCAAGATAATCCAACCAACTAGGCCTGTACCGCAGCCAGCGTCCAAAATTGTGACGGCAGCTCGCTCATGGCCGATATAGGCACCTTGCATGGCCCCCGCCAGTTCCGCCACGACCGAGGGGCCGCGGTAGTGTTCGCGCTCGACGTCCTGCTCGTAGGAACTGGCCCATTTACGGTACTGGGCCAAACGATTAGCGTCGCCGTGGAGCGCCTGAGAAGCCTTGAACCGCTTTTGCGAGGGTTTTTGGTTTGCGTTCTGTTTGTTGCCCGTGTTCATGCATTCCTCGGGGTAGGGCCAGATGCAATCTGACCGCCTTCAGCAGTGACTTCGAGAGCCAAGAACCTGCTACCCATTCAACAAAGATGCTTCGTCCCACACATGCATCAGCTCGCGAGAGCTCTTCCTAGCGACGTAGAACCGATCCTCGGGCTTATGGCTCATCTGGGCCGCCTTGTTCAGCGCCGCCGAGGCGTACCTGGTCGACGGCCGGCGCTTCTCATCCGTGGTGTTGTCCGGTATGAATTGGCGCTCGCCGTGGACGAGTCCGACCGTAAACGAAGGGGTGCCCCGGCGAGCCAGAAATGCACTTCACGGACATCGATCGTGAGCCGGCGTAGCGATCGTTGATTGTCAGCGCCCTCTCGGAATCGGCCGGCGCCAGTGGCGGATTTGGAACGCCGGAGCCCTCCAGCAGCGCTGACTATCGCGCGCTGGTTATCAAAGCGTACGCATCCTAAATGCCGTAGTGGGCCGCGCTCTCTCATAGCTAAGAAGGTGGCGGTCCCTCAGAGCGATGATGTTGAATCGATTGTGTAGCCCCAGGGGACAACCATTGAGTATCATCTAGGAATTGATGGTCGCTTGAATGGAGCAGCATTTGCGTGGTCTATTCATCGGGCAAGATCATTGAACCTGATGGGCTGTTGCAGCATTTTGCCGATCTTGGGCTGCCGATAGTCAGGTTCGGCCTAGAACAAGTCATTGCGGCTGGGTGATCCAGCCGCTCGGAACCCGCGACGCAGGTTGAACTTCGCCGACAGCCCCGGTACGCAGCAAGAGTGGCTAAGAATCGAAAAGCTGCTTGAATTTGCGTTCCCGCCATAGTGGAGGCTGTCGCGCCCGAACCTTGATCCCGAAATTTCGTCAGGCGAAATCAAGGCGGTCCTAGGCTATGGTGGATGAGAAGTTTGGCCTCTGTGACACTCTCGCAGCGGATGAGGAAAAGAACACTGGGCAACCGGACGAATGTCTCGTCTCGAGCCGTACCAGATCACTCGGGCTGCGATGGTCGAGCATCATCACCATGGTTACCGCGGACAAGCAGTGCGCCACTATTCTCACCGAGAACATGGTCGGCTCCGGCGTCCACATCAACTCGGTCGGCGGTGATTGTGCCTCGGCAAGACGGAACTGCATAAGGACATCCTGCTCCGCTCCGACATTTCGTAGAGTTCCCACCACCGGCGGCGCTCGGAACCTGGCTATCTGCCCTGCCGGCTGAGGAACTTGCGGCGGACGATCGCAGCGTGCAAGCGAGAACCGCGCCTTGGAAAGCCAGGCAAGCATTCAATCGAGATGAGTCCGGCATGGCCGGACTGAACGTTATGAGCGAAGGAGCGCGCCACCAAATTGCCCCCACAATCGATCACAGTCTTTTGCCCTGAGACTTGGCGTTCCCGGTTCGCCATAGAAGACCATCGCCGAGCGGACATCGTATCCGAGCACCGAGGCGTTGGCCACGAACTGGATGGCCGTTCCCAAGTTCATCGCGCCGATCTTCGCCTCTGCTTTGGTGGTGAGGTCGACAACGCCGATAATTTCCGCCTTTCCACTCCTGCCAGCCAGGATAGTCGACGAAATCGCGTTCTCGAGGGCAAGTAACATTCGTGCTGAGCTCCCGGCATCTGCCGCCCCTGAACGCCGTCGCGCCGGCTTTGTTCCCTAAGCCGCACCTTCGATGCTCGCCTGAGACGGCAGCGCTGGGCTGATGACATCTCTCGCGCGGCTTCCGCTTCCGCTTCCTCGGGTGCCTGCCTCGTCGAGGCAGCCCGCCCTCATCTAGTCGCTTCTCGCCAGCGATTGCATATGCTTGCTCGGCTCCGGGCGACCCAAGGTGGCGTGAAATGGTGGAGTGCGTGTTTCAGAAATTCGCGGACACCCATTCCGCTAATTCGCGGACAGCGATTTCAGTAATTACGG
>NZ_JBSPKY010000026.1:0-53759 GCF_053848025.1 Mesorhizobium sp. 128a
CGTAATTACTGAAATCGCTGTCCGCGAATTAGCGGAATGGGTGTCCGCGAATTTCTGAAACACGCACCCCCTCACCGCAAGTCAACTCTGCTGCGAATAGTTGCGGGTGGGCCACTCACAACAGCAGCGCGTGAACGACGGCAGACGTCGAAAGCACCTCCATATAGCGCGACAATCAGGCAAGGCATTACGGCAGAAGCCCAGTCTAGCGGTACGGACGATCCGGACCGCAGCCTGATGACGCAAAGTCGCTGGCGGGAAGTGGCGGCGGAGTTGTCATCCATCCAGCAGGCCGCAACGCGGACGCATGGAGCCAAGGGAGAGCTGGAACTTATCGAAATCGTCTTCAGTCCGATGCTCCAACTGGCGGCACTCCGATCGTAGCCATAACCTCCACCATCATCGGATCAGGCGGACCTGGTGTCGGTGGGGGGATGCAGACGATGGCGCCCAGTCGGGCGGGCGTAGCCACCAGTCCGATCATGTTGCCGATGATGGCTATGCCCTTGTCGCTGATTTCGATGGCCTGTGGGCCGGTCACACCTGTCACCACGAAGCGGATCTTGTCGGGCGTAACCTCGATGCGGCTGCCAGACGTCTCGGGTGTGGCCGTCGTGGCCGGGTCCAAGCTCAGCAGGAACCGCTTCTTTACATCGATGGAACAGACATTGCCGACCTCCACGGTATGGTTCTTCTGCGCTTTCAGATAGATTTCTTCGTGACCGTGTTCGTCCTCAAAGCGCAGCTCGTTACAGGCGTCCGCCGCGCCGCGATCGGTGTGGGTCCGGAAAGTCGACCGCGTCTTGTTGGCCGGCAGGGTTTCGGGCGGCAGATTAGAGCCGTTGTAGACAACGCCGGTTACCAAGGGCCAGTCAGGGTTGCCGTGGAGGAAGTCCACAACGACCTCATGACCGATTCTAGGGATGGCAAGGCAGCCGAAGCCCTTGCCGGCCCAGCTCTGGGCAACCCTGATCCAGCACGAGCTGTTTTCGTCCTTCTTGCCCTCCCGGTCCCAGAAGAACTGGACCTTGATGCGGCCGTACTCGTCCGTCGCGATTGTCTCGCCCTTAGCACCCACAACGACGGCCGTTTGCGGACCTCGGATCACCGGCGCCGGCGTGCGGCGCGGCGGGCGGTACTGCGTGGTCGCGGGAATGGCCTCAACCGTGCTGTGATAGAGGAAGCACGCCGCCTCCCGCTCGGCACTGGCTATCCCGGTGCGATTGTCTGCTACCTCTGCGATGACAGTGAAATCAGTCGCGACCGCCAAAAAGCGATCGCTGGGCCGAGGGCGAGCACTTACATCACCGTAGTAAAAAGGGTTCGCGGCCTTAAAGATCGATCCCGTTGTGATCTGGCGTGCCGTGCTTTCGACACGCGCGCGGTAGGCATTGCAGGCGAGCTCTTCGGCGCGGATGGCGGCGTAGAAATCGCCGTCCCTTTTTTCGGTATAGCATCCTGGATAGACGAAGGTCTCCTGTAGCACTGACGACCGGTCGGCGGCGGCCGGTGTCTGGGGCGCCGAGACCGACGCGCCGCCGGAAGGTTGAGCGAAGGCGCATACCGCGCTCTTGCGGCGTGGGATGCCACCGATCTTCACCGAGGGGACGCGCGCGAACGCCGTGAGCTCCGCCGTCGGCTTCTCATGATCGTAATCCCTGAGGACAACCGTGTTTGGCTGCAGTGATACGACCTCGTCCCAGTGCAGGATCACATCCTCTCGATACAGGTTTCGGGCAGGCCTTAGATTGTGGTGGGTTTCCACGATCTCCGGCGTGCAGGGCTTGTGGCTCGAGGCGTTGTCGACCAGCACAAGCGTGTGTTGGTTCTCAGTATGTTCAAAATAGTAGTAGATGCCGTCCTGCTCCATCAAGCGGCTGACGAAGGCCAGATCCGTCTCGTCGTACTGAACGCAATATGGACGCCGTGGAAATTGTCCGGCCGTGTGATTCTTGAAACAGCCTTTGTGCTCTCGAAAGATTGTGGTGATGATCTCGATGCTGGTCTTGTGTTGGAAGATGCGACTGTTGGACCGGTAATCGAGCAGGGTAAGCCAAGGTCGCACCTGCGCCGCGTAGTTGAGGTGCTCGGTATTGTCGAAGCCCACATACTGGAACCGAGTAATGACGCCGTTGAAGAAGCGCGTTCCCGAGCCCTTGAGCTTGAGGCCCACCGTCAGGCTTTGGCCGGGCACCTTAGCGAAGTTCTCAATGGGATGGGGGCTGGCGAGCTCCACGTCGTAGCGGAATGGCTCGCCCAGCTGTTCGGCGCCTCTGAGCTGACCCAGGAAGACCTCATTCCCCTGGAACGCCGCCGAGGTCACCGCAGCAGAGCGATTGCGCTGCAAGAGGCTTTCGATGCTAGGACGGACCATGATGGTGCTCCCCGGGTCTGCTGCGAGGGCGCCGAAACGCCTTGAAGGGACCCGGCTGGAGACCCGCCGATGAACAGGTAGCCGTTATCCCAGTCGGCGATGCAGAGCGCCCTGACCAGGCGGCCCGTCTCGATGCTCCCCTAAGATGTCCCGGCAGAGCGCCGCAAGCAACGTGCCGGTCGGCATGGCCGCCCGAGCGGATCCGATCATTGCTGAAAGCAACCGTCGCGATCGGCCACGCCTGGGGGGTCACTTTGCCGATGGGGTCTGGGATGGTGGAGGCGCCCAGTGGCAGCCGGCAGAGCGCTCGGGTCAGGTCGCGCGCCAGAGTGCCCAGGTAAATGTCGAAGCTACTCAGGATCTGGCCGCAATTGGAATGGGCCAGGCCATCGAGCTGGAGTGGCCAATAAAGCAACTCAACATAGGCGCTGCCGCGCTGTTTGCAAAATGCCGTGGCGCTGTGGATCGCGGCAATGCACAATAGGCTAAGCTCACCAAAGAGATTCGCGCGGGTGATGCCCTTCATGGACTCCACCTGGGCATTTCGAGCGAGGAGGTAGCGGTCGTCGGGTCGGGATCGGTCTGCCTGATAGTCACGTCGGTGGCGTGCCGCTGTGTCTTTCGCTTTCCCATCCAGCTGGTCCAGCCGAGCCTGCCGCTGCGACCCAGCCGGACCTCGGGCACCTCCTCTTGACGAAGGACGAGGTTGACATCCCAGTCCAGCTCATCTCCGAGATAATTACGGATGATCTGGGCCATGGTTTTGAGACCGCAAGCCCCGGGCAGGAGCCGCTCGTACTGAGAGAGCCCGAGCGGACCGACTATGATGCGGAAGCGGTGGTGGTAGACCCTGAGCCTGGCACCGACGGTAGCTGTGCTGCTCAGGGTGCCCGTGCCCGGGTCGCGGCCCAGGAGGCAAAGCGAGCTGCGGGGCAGCTCGACCCATTGGGGGACGAATTCACAGATCTCCATGGGCGCAACAAAGAAGCTGGCGAGAATGGCCGCGAGCCCCTCGGCGTTGCAGGTCTGTAAGGCGAGGCGGCCGGCGAAGTGGAATTTGGCCAGATCAGGCATAGCATCGCGCGCAAGCAAGCAGGGTGTGCCGAAGCCGGCGAGGGCGCCCAGCTGCTGGGCGAAGCGATCTTCGTCTAATGACCTGTCATGACTGACGGTGGGTTCGCTTTCCGCCCAGGCGCGGAAGAAGAGCGAAGCCAAGCGATGATGGAAAATGTCGGCAAACCGGACCAGAGTCTCGTCGGCTGCATTGTGCTGCCGGAGAAAAGCGTATTCTGTCAGATGCAAGGGCAGGGGACCGTTGGGTCCGAACAACCCCAAGACGTAGGTGGAAATTCTGGCGGGATGATTCTCGCCCGCCATTGTTACGCCGGCGATCGACCGTGTAGGAAAGGCCAGCGCAGGCTGCTGCCCGATCCGCACCCGATCCAGGCTGGGCCTGCTCGACTCCCCCAGCCGCGGCCGATCTGAGCAGACGGCATCGATCCGCCGCAGTGCCTGGAAGAAGTCGCAGGCATGCGGTTCGGCCGCAACCGCGCCAAGAAACTGGGCGAGCGCGCCAGGAATCACAATATCGCCCGGCGGCCGGTCATCGTTGGCCATCGCATCACTCCCCTGCGCTGCAGCGTCGAGATGACCATCTCAGTGAAGCTGTTGATCGCAACGTATTTCGCGAAGAATTGGTTGAGCACGCAGGCGAGCGGAAATATGCCGACACCTTCAAAGGCGGCCTCGTCCAAAGTGACACTGATTTCGATTCCCCGCGCCACCGCAGCTAGTCCAGCGCCCGGTAGACGCCGAACCACCGAGCGCGACCGGATCTCCCGGATGCCGTCGATTTGCCGTGAGGCGCAGGCATCATCCGGGTCGATGTAAAGCCGTAGCAGTTCGCGCATTGCCTCCGCGCCCTGATAGCCGTAGTTGTCGGAATTGGTGATCGAGAGATAATTCAACGATAGGTGGCTGATCAGCTTCCAAGCCACATCGCCGTTGGCAAAGGATTGGCGAGGCCGGCTCGGTGGCGAGAGGCACTGCGCGGCCGTAACCGGGGCGCCAATTTCCAAGGTGAAGTCCGTCTCTTTTTGGCCGATCGGCAGCAGCAGCGGCAGGTCCCTGTTCGAGCAAAGGCATCGAACCGACAACTGGCGGAGATCCGCCGAATGTGGAGCCGCCCGGCGATCAACCAGGGAGACGAAAGTCTCACTGCCGAAATAGCCGGTCCGCACGCCATTGCGATGCTGGTGCTCCGACAGCAGACGCTGCTCTCGCCGGATCGTGTAGTAACTGGAGTCCTGCTCCTCGCGTCCATGCGCGCTGATGCTGTAGAAGGGGAGGAACTCAATGGGGGCCGCTTCGCTGCTCTCGCCTTCGCCGCTCATCTTAAGGATCGAGTGGACCTCGATGTCGAGCGGCCTCATCCTGTCTACGACGACGTGATGCTCGTTGTTCTTGTCACTCAGGTGAACGCGATCTGCCTGCCGCTCAAACAGATTGATGGCCGGCGTCGCGAAGAGAACGACATTCTGAGGCCCGAGATGACGTTCTATTCGCGGTTCGCCGCGGCTGAGCACGAAAACGATCTCGAGGCTCTCCGTGGTTGATAGCGCCACGGCCTTGGCCAGCCCGCCGAGCTCGACGAAAAGCGTTCGCTCCGGGAGGGCGAAATACTCCTGCAGGAGGCGGTAGCCGTCGAAGGAGCGTGGGACCTCGGGCAGCAGGGAAAAGTTCGGCTCAAGCCCGCGATGCCGCAGCGCGTGAAGCGGGACGTTCTCTTGCCAAGGGGTGGGGCGGATGATGGGCCGAGCTACGATGGCGCATGTTTCGGTAACAAGCTGTTCGGCGATACATGCGGCGATCCCACCTGGTCCTGCAAGATGCAGCGTCAGGGCCTTCACGGCGAGCTTGTTGAACGGCATTCCGTTGGTCGTACGAAGGCGCAGCCGCAAAGCAGCCTTCACGTTC
Source organism: Mesorhizobium sp. 128a (assembly GCF_053848025.1). Lineage (NCBI taxonomy): Bacteria > Pseudomonadati > Pseudomonadota > Alphaproteobacteria > Hyphomicrobiales > Phyllobacteriaceae > Mesorhizobium > Mesorhizobium sp. 128a. The sequence continues at coordinate 5,351 of NZ_JBSPKY010000026.1, forward strand.
TGCCCGGCCGGAAGATCCAAGGTGGAAAGCTGCCCCGGCGTGGCGTAGTAGTCGGCAGCCCCCACCACGATCGGCCAGAGATGGACATCGTGAGCCGTGCGGAACTCGCAGTGGGTGACCGCGCCCGGAGCGAGCTGGCTCTGGAGCCTGGTGCCGCGCGGCACCACATATCCGTTCTCGATCCGTCCGGCCTCGGGGTCCGGCTCGAAGCGAACGATTGTCATAGAAGGGATCGGTGGCAAAAAATGCGGATAGACGAGCTCCAGCAGGTGCTGCGTGAAGTCCGGGTACCGTGACTGCAGCTTCAATTGGACCCGCGCTGCCAGGAAGGCGAAGCCTTCCAGCAGCCGCTCGACATAGGGATCGGCGGTCCCGGCCGCCTCCATCCCAAGCCGGCCCGCAACCTTTGGAAAGGCGCGGGCAAACTCAGTCCCCATCTCCCGCATGTAGGCCAGTTCATCGTTGTATAGGCGAAGGAGCCGGGAATCCATTATCGCCGCGCCAGATCAGCCACGCGGACAACTTCGAGTTCCCGGTCGACCTCGGTTTGCATTACGATGCGCAGCGGCACTGGCCGCGCCCACAGATCAGCCTCGATCTTAAAGCGAAGACTGCCGCGGTTCTGATCGTCGTTCAGGGCGGTCACCTTGACGCTGTCTGGTAAAAGCCTCGGCTCAAAACGTTGCAGGCTGTCGGCGATCTCATTTCGGAGGGCGTTCGCATCGATGCCTTCGCGGATGTGCCCGCCGACCGGCCAGACCCCGTAGTTAAGGGTGCTGGCGGCGACGTGGGGGTAAGGCTCGAGGTCTACTGTTGCAGCCAACTGGTTGGTGTTCAGCAGCCACGAAACGTCGCGCAGGATCACCTCATGTAGCTGGCGGACCGAGAACCTGCGCTTGTGATGCGTTTCAGACGCGCTTCGCGGCTCGTCGTCGGTGAGCCGGTCGAGAAGGGAAGGCTGAACCAGGTTCCGCTTGAAACTTGTGGCCATGGTCAAAACTCCAAACTGCGGAAAGGGCGACGGCTGCCTTCCGTGGCACCTGGCCAGAAACACACCCGTCCATGACAGCGACGTCGTCAGCCCATAAGCCGATAGAAGTTTCTGTCGTTCGCAATTTGGTTCCAGATGCCCTCGCCAGCCTTGGTAAGGGCTCCCTGATCATCCTGCCTATGATAGATGATCCTGCAGGCGCCGAACCGGAAGGAGATCGTTTCCTCGGGGGCATCTTCCGCATAGGACCACTCGATTTTTTCAACCGCCAGCATGTTGAAACTCCAGTGCAGGAACAGGTTCGACTCGGATGTGCCCATCCCACTGCCCGTCGCCTTGAAGAGCTTCAGTTCCACGTCGTTGAAATGCGCACCGCAGCCACAGGCCACGTAGAGGGACGGAGAGGCGGTATCCACATGCTTCTTGATGGTGAAGACCTCGAATTCGGCCTTGCCGGACCCCGCGCCGGAGGTATGGGGGCCGATGTTGAGCTTGTTCTCGAGCGAGAAGCTCCATTCATCGGCAAGCGAGATAGCGTCCTTCAAGATGATGGATTCGCCCTTAGGCAGGATGCCGTCCTTAGATTCTTTCGTGAACTTCATAACCGCGTTGAATGCCATGATGAACCTTCTTTACTCTGGTGGCTGTGGACGAGTTCGTGCGTTTCGTTCGTGTCTAGACAGCTTTGTGCCGTACCCTCTTTGCCCAAGCGGGCCGTTGTCGCTCAGTCTTTTTTGATCGACGGCAAGCGCGACACCAGCCTCAGAGAGATGGTGAGGCCTTCCAGTTGATAGTGCGGCCGCATGTAGAATTTGGCCGTGTAGTAGCCGGGATTGTCTTCGACCTCATGCACTTTGACCTCGGCTGAGGACAGCGGCTGCTGAGCCTTGCTGTCCTCGCTGCCCAGCTCAGGCGAGGGGTGGACGTAGCCTTGGATCCAATGGTTGAGCCATTCCTCGACCTCGTGGCGTTCCTTAAAGGTGCCAATCTTGTCGCGGACCATACATTTCAAATAGTGAGCGAAGCGGCAGGTCGCGAAAATGTAGGGTAGCCTGCCGCTGAGCTCAGCGTTCGCTGATGCGTCCGGATCTTCGTATTTGAGGGGCTTGTTGACGGTCTGAGCGCCAATGAATACGCCAAGGTCCGTGTTCTTGCGATGCAACAGCGGCAGAAGGCCGTTCTTGGAGAGCTCGGCCTCGCGCCGGTCGCTGATCGCGATCTCGGTCGGGCATTTGAGGTCGACGCCGCCGTCGTCGCTGCTGAAGGTGTGCACCGGTAGGCCCTCGACGAGGCCGCCGGATTCGACACCACGGATTCTGGACAGCCACCCGTAGAGCTTGAATGATTGCGTGATGTTTACGCCCATCGAGTAAGCGGCGTTCGTCCAGAGATACTTCGTGCTGTCGGCCCCATCCGTGTCCTCCTCGAAAGCGAATTCTTCGACCGGATTGGACTTGGCGCCGTAAGGAAGTCGACCGAGGGTGCGCGGCAAAGTTAACGCAACGTAGCGGGAGTTCTCGCTGTCGCGAAACGCTCGCCAAGCGGCGTGCTCGGGCGTTAGGAAGATCTTCGTAATGTCCCGGGGATTGGCGAGTTCGCACCAAGAGTCCATCTGCAGCAGATGCGGCGAAGCGGCAGAAATGAACGGGCTGTGGCTCGCCGCCGCGATCTGCGCGATCCCCGATAGCATCTCGATATCTGGCGGTGTGTGGTCAAAATAGTAATCGGCAATGAGACAGCCATAGGGCTCACCACCTATCTGCCCATATTCCTCTTCGTATATCTTCTTGAACAGCGGGCTCTGATCCCATGCGACGCCCTTGTATTTTCGCAGGGTCCGAGACAGCTCCTTCTTCGAGAGCGGAAGAACGCGAATTTTCAAGGTCTCGTCCGTCTCGCTGTTGCACGTTAAGTGATGCAAGCCCCGCCAGGCCGATTCCAGGACCTGAAACGCCTCATGATGGAGGATCTCGTTGATTTGCGCGGACAGCTTCTCGTCGATCGAGGCAACAATCGACTGGATCGTTTCAACCACATCATCGCTGATCAGAGATGTGTTTTGAAGAGCCTGCCTGGCCAAGGTTGTGACGGCGCGCTCCACCGCGTCGCGCGCCAAGCCGGAGCGGGTCCTGAACTCGCGGTGCAGCAGACTTGTAAAATCCCCTGGATCGACGCCGGTGACTTCCACCTCGCCGGACAGTGTGGCTGTTAACGTCATGGATCAGTTCTCCTCCGTGTCTGAGGACGGAATCAAAGACGCGTCCGCCAGCTCATCGGATGCATCAGTCGTGTGGACGCTGAGGGCCCTCAGCAGTGTTGGATCGGCGAGGAAGCGAGCAATCAGGTCCTCGGCCCCGCTCTTGCCGTCCATGTAGGCGAGCAGATTTGAAAGCTGCGTTCGCGCCTCAAGCAGCCTGCTCAGGCTGCCGACCTTGCGCGCCACGGCCGCCGGGGAGAAATCGTCTATTCCCTCGAAGGTCAAGTCGACGGCGAGCTGACCTTCACCTGTCAACCGGTTCGGCACCCGCATCGCCACCCTCGGCTTCAGCGATCTGAGCCGATCATCGAAATTGTCGACGTCAATTTCCATCATCTTGCGCTCGGCGAGGGGGGGCAACGGCTCGGAAGGACTGCCGGCGAGATCAGACATGACGCCGACCACGAAGGGGAGCTGCACCTTCTTGGTCGAGCCGTAGGTCTCGACGTCGTACTCGATCTGGACGCGAGGGGCACGGTTTCGCGCGATGAACTTTTGACTGCTCGACTTTGCCATCAATTTCATTCTCCATTTAGCGGGCGCAACCGGTGTCAGCGCCCTCGTCGGCACTCAGGCCGGCGACCGACCGGTAGTGCGCGGCGCCTTCCGGCGCGAGCTCTATGAGCAGAGCCATGAAGTCCTTGGAGACGAGTCGCTTCGCCCGCTGGACCAAGGCTGGTACAGGGCTGGCCGGTTCGTTGACCTGGTACCAGCGGGAAATGCGGCCAAGCATTTCAATGACGTCGTTCCGGTTGCGGATCTCTGCGGGAAGCGGCACGTCTGCCGAGGCTACCGACGTGAGCGGCAGGGCTGTGGGGTGAGGCGCTCTGCGATGGAGATCGACCAGGTCCTTGTTCTGGCGAAGCAGAGCGATCAAGGGATCAAAACCGACGCTATCGACGTGCTTCTTGACGCTCGTATCCAGGTGGGTCGCAGCAACGAGACTGGCCTCGAGCTCAGCGCTGGCGTGGTCTAGCTGGTCGGGGTCGGTGTTCGCGAATGCGAGGCCGATTGTCGCCGCATCGGTCTGACCGGGCCGCGACCGCTGCGCCTCCACCCAATCGCGAAGCGTAAAGGTCCCGAACTGCCTGGACGCGGTGAGGGGAACTTGGCGGATCTCCGCCAAGAGCGCGGAGGGGTCACAGAGGTTCGCCAGAGCGTTGAGACGGACCGTCTGGTCGCCATCGTCCTCTGGATCGGGCCGCGGATGCAGCTGTGGCCAGTAGAGCTCGACGTAAGCCGCGAGAAGCTCGAGGCCCTGGCGCAGGCCGGAGAAGCCAAACTGGCTGAGAGCGGAGCGTGTAAGCAAGACGCCGATGCGTAGGTCTTTGGTACGGGCAGCAAGATCGAGGCCAAGCCGCCAGACCTCGCGCCAGTCGGGGGGCTGCTCGCTTATGACGGAGCTGCCTATCTGCTCGGCTGGCTTGCTCTGCGAAGCCATCTCAAGTTCGAGGAAGCTCAGATCGTAGTCGACAGCATCCCCGCACGCGTTGCCGTCGCTGACCGGCCTCGACAGTTGATCTACATTGAGCATGGCTAATCCTGATCATCCCGACGTTCAGGTTCGCGTTGTTCCGGGGATCTAGCAACTTTCACGCGCCATCGTGCATGCGCGATTGGTATGCCGTCATGTCGGCGGCGAACAACATTCCATTCCAGCCGCGAATGGCTGGATATCAACGACGCATGGAGGGGAAGTGCTGAAAGCGCGCTAGTGTGCCCACGTACGGTCGGTGCATCGGATGACGCGAGGCGAGGCGGGATGTCTTGGGAAAATAAGGTCGTTTGGTCGGAGGGGCTGTTCCTGCGGCCGCACCATTTTCAGCAGAACGATCGTTATTTCGAACGGTTTGTCCGCAGCAGAACCGCCGTTTTGCGTGGCTACGGATGGGGCCTCACCGAGCTCCGGCTCAATCGCGAGCTGCTTGGTCTGGGCAAGATCGCAATCGAAGCCGCGCGTGGCGTTATGGAGGACGGCACGCCTTTCAGCATTCCTGACGACGCCGACCAGCCAACGCCCTACGAGGTTCCCGAACACCTTCGGGATTCGCTCGTCCACTTGGCGGTACCGCTCTATCAGCCCGGAGCCGTTGAAACCGCAGAGCGAACAGAAATGGACGCCCCGATCCGCTTCGCGGTTGCAGGCCAGGACCTCATTGACACACATGCCCGCGGGCAGGACAGCTCCTCCATCGAGGTGGCACGGCTGCGCTTTCACATCGTGCCGGACGCGGCGGATCGGGCGGCGTTCGCCTGCCTTCCGATCGCCCGCCTCATCGAGGTCCGGGCCGACCGGCGGGTCGTTCTCGACGAGTCGCATGTCCCGCCCACGCCCGACTGCGCCAGTTCGCGCGTCCTGTCGAACTACATCACCGAGATCACTGGTCTGCTTCACCATCGCGGCGAGGCCCTGGCTGCGCGGGTTTCGCAGTCAGGCCTGCGCGGAACGGCGGAGGTCGCCGACTTTCTTCTGCTGCAGGCGATCAATCGCTATGAGCCGTTGTTCTGCCACCTTTCCACAGCCGCGATCGTGAATCCCGAGTCGCTGTATGGCCTTCTGGTCCAGCTGTCCGGCGAGTTGGCTACCTATGCCCGGGCCGAGAGGCGTCCCCCCAGCTTCGGCGGCTATAAGCACGAGGCCATCGCAGACACAGTTATGCCGGCGATCCAGTCAATCAGGGCCTCGCTGAGCGCTGCGCTCGAACAGACGGCGGTGCCGCTGCCGTTGCGGCAGCACAAATATGGCGTTCATATCGCCGAGGTTGCCGACCGGTCATTGTTTACCACCGCGAGCTTCGTATTGGCGACCCGGGCTGATGTCGAGGCCGAGCGACTCCGGCGCGAGTTCCCCACACAAATCAAGATTGGGCCGGCTGAAAAAATCAAAGAGCTCGTCAATGTTGCGCTGCCGGGCATCATCATCAACCCGCTCCCGGTCGCGCCGCGGCAGATCCCCTTCCATGCTGGAGTGACCTACTTCGAGGTCGATCAGCAGAGCCGCTTCTGGAAGGAAATGCCCGCCTCCGCCGGTTTGGCGCTGCACGTCTCTGGCGACTTCCCCAATCTCGACATGGCGCTCTGGGCCATTCGAAACCACTAGCAGCCACAGTAATTTGGTATCCAGCATGCAGGTCGTTCTACGCGTAGAGAATACCGAATCCCCGCCAGCGGAGACTCTCGGTATAGGTGGGCTGATCCAAGCGAGCGGCGGCCTGACCATCGGCCGGGCCGAGGACAACGGTCTTGTCCTGCCGGATCATCGGCAGATCATCTCCAACCATCACTGCTCGATCGAGTGCGTCGACGGGCGGTTCATGCTGACCGACCGCAGCAGCAGCGGCACGTGCCTGAACCAGCAGGCGCTGCCGCGTGAGACGCCAGTGACCCTCAAGGCCGGCGACGTCATCCAGATCGGCTGCTATAGGATCGAGGTCGTTGCCGCGGATCCAACATCCGCAGAAAAGAATCCAGCCGACCATGACTGGCACACTGCAGGGCCGCTTGGGGAGGGCGGCACCACCGCACGACGCGAGAAGCTCCTGCTGCGCGAACCCGACGGCGACTTCTTCCCAGCGCCGGACTTCGATGCGCGGTTAGACGAATTCTCGGGCGTTATGCGCTCGCGCGCACGGCCGGCGGATGTTTATGCAGACCAAACCCAGGATCAGCGCCTCATCTTCGCGCCGGCGAAACCCGAGGTGATTCCCGAAAACTGGGATCTCGTCGCAGAGCTAGGCACCACAGGGACGTCGGCGACTGCCCCAGACTTCATCAGGATCAACATTGGCCGTTCTCTAGAGGCCGCCCCCGCCCGTCCGCAGCCGAAAGCGCCGCACGAGCCGTCCCCATCGATCGGCCCTGGGGAGCCCGATTTCGAAAATGAAACTTGTCGATCAGCCATCGCTGCCTTTTTTGCCGCCTGCGGCCTATCGCTCACGGATATGGGCATAGCCGACATAACAACCGTGATGGATCGTGCGGGCAGGATGCTGCTCCATTCTCTCGCTGGTCTCCATGCCATCCTCGTCGCGCGCGAGCCCGCGAAGCGGGGACACGGCCTTGAGCGCACGACCGTCGCGCGGACCGGCGACAACCCTCTAAGCTGTATGCTGGATGCGAGCCAGGCATTGCACGCGGCGCTGTGCGTTGACACCCGAGGGTTTCTGCACGGAGAAGCCGCAGTCGAGCAAGCATTGGCTGATATCAGGGCGCATGAGGCGTTCATGCTCGCGGCGCTGCGGAAAGCTCTGCTTTGCATCCATGAACGTCTGTCGCCCACAGCAATCGAGAAGGCGCTTGGGTCGACCAGGTCACTCTGGCCACGAAACAAGAAGGCCCGAAGCTGGGACGCGTATCGCCGGATCTTCGACGACGCCATCTCCAGCATCGAGAACGACACGCTCCGGAGCTTTGGCGCCGACTTCGCACGGGCGTATCGCGAGGCCGTAGCCGATCTCGACGAACCGCCGGACCGCGCACGAAAGCGTCCGCTTCGTGAGGACAAGTTGGATAGCTATGTCGATTGAGGAGTCGGTCTTAATTTCCCGCCCGCCCGCCAGCCTTGGCGCCGAAGAATTATCCGCTCTCCCGTCGCCACCGCCTGAGTCGCTTGAACCGTTTTGGGAAAGGCTTGCGCTGGAGCGGCTTAATCCGCTCGTCGCGGCCGCAGCGGCGCTGCTGGGCATGTGCGCTCAGCTCAAGAGCGGTGCCAGCCCCTGCGACGTCGAAGCTCTGCGCCTCAGAGTGCTATGCGAGATCGATGAATTTGAGCGTCGCATCACGCCGCTGCGACTGTCATCGCAAGCCATCAAGATCAGCAAATACACCCTGTGCGCGACGATCGATGACATCATTCTGAACACACCGTGGGGAAGCCAAAGCATCTGGACCACGCGCAGCATGGTCGGTTCGCTGTTCAGCGAGACCTGGGGCGGCGACCGCTTTTTCGACCTGCTGGCGCAATTGAAAAGGGATCCGGCGGTCAATGTCGAACTGCTGGAGCTGCTCTACTACTGCATGAGGTTGGGCTTCGAAGGCCGCTTCCGGGTCGCTGCGCGAGGAGCCTCCGAGCACATTGTGGTGTGCGAAGACGTCTACCGCCTAATCCGGACGGCCCGAGGTGACTTCGAGCGCGATCTCTCCCCACATTGGCGGGGGAGCCATGATGAACCGAAACCGCTTCGCAAGTTCGTTCCCACCTGGGCCGTCGCAGCACTTGCGGCATCGCTCCTTCTGTCGCTGTACACCGGTCTTCTGCTCGCACTCCACGCCCGCTCTGATGCCGTCTTCGATGATCTCGCCGCACTGCCGCCAAGCGGCACGGTCAGTTTGGCCAGGATCGCACCGCCACACCCAAGCGTGATGCCCGTCGACCGACTGCGGCAACACCTCGCGCCCGAAATCGGCACAGGGCTCATCACCGTGGCCGAGAACGCGCAGCAGATCGTTGTTGCGATCCGCGGCTCTGCGATGTTCGATCCCGCCAGCCCGACGGTGAAAAGTGCATTCGTGCCGCTTCTCATGCGGATCGGCCGCGCGCTGAACGATCAGCCAGGAGCGATCCTCGTAACCGGGCACACCGATTCAATGCCGATCCGATCGCCCACCTTCCCCTCAAACCATGACCTCTCGCTCGCGCGTGCCAAGATCGCCGGCGACATTGTTAAAGCGGCGATGAATGAGCCAGGGCGCGTGCGCGAAGAGGGCAGAGGCAGCACGGAGCCGCTCGCCTTGAACCAAACGCCAGAAGGCCGTGCGCTGAATCGCCGGATCGAAATTAGCCTCAGTAAGCCAAATTGAGAAGCAGCTCATGCAGTCATTGAAACGCGCGCTCCACTCGAAATGGCTCCATGCGGGCGTAGCAGGCATCATCTGTGCTTTGATCTTTACGCTCGGACCGCAGGTCTCGATCGGAGGGTTTGCGCCACTCGACAGCCTCGGCAGCCAGATTTTGGCGTCGATATTGATACCGGTCGGGTACACCGCAATCTACATGATCCAGTCCCGTTTCGAAAACCTCGCCCAGTCACGAGTGTCTGAGGTGCTGAACGGGTTTGGAACCGAAAGCAGGCAGGGGGACGATTCGGTTTCCCCCGACAGGACGGGAGGTCGGGCCGGCGCCACGGCGGAAAGCGAGCTGAAGGTCATTTCAACTCGTTTTCGCGAGGCTCTTGCCACACTCAAAGCGCGCCGCTTCGCGGGAGGCACCGGTAGGCAGTGGCTCTATCAACTGCCGTGGTATGTGATGATTGGTCCGCCCGGATCGGGGAAAACCACTGCCATTGTCAATTCGGGGTTCAGCTTTCCGATTGCGGAAAACGTCGGCCGCAGAGCCATCGGTGGGATCGGCGGCACGCGCAACTGCGACTGGTGGTTCACAGACGAAGCGGTGCTCGTCGACACAGCCGGAGAATACCTGACACCGGAGGCCGATCCGGGGCGGGACAAGAAGGTTTGGCTTGGCTTTCTTCGGCTGCTCAGGCGCTACCGAACGCGGCAGCCGCTGAACGGAGTTGTGGTTGCAATCTCGATCAGCGAGCTGAGCTTGACCTCTGAGGAGGTGCGCCTGGACCAAGCGAACTGTATCCGTCAGCGGGTCCTCGAGCTGTACCGGGAGCTAAGCTTCCAGGTACCGGTCTATGTGCTGCTCACGAAGAGCGATCTGATCGCAGGATTTTTCGAATTCTTCGACGATCTTGGTCGCGAGGGCCGGGAGGCCGTGTGGGGATTTACCTTCGCGCAAGAGCTCTCGCGGGGCGAAGGCGATCCGATGGCGTCTTACGTGGCGCAATACGACGCGCTGGTTGGCCGCCTGAACGAGAGATTGCTTGAACGAATGCAGCAAGAGAGCAACATTCAACGTCGCGCGCTCGTATTCGGATTCCCACAGCAGGTCGCCAGCCTCAAGCATATTACCCGAGATTTCCTCCACGAGGCCTTCGCTCGCAATTCATTCGAGCAGCCGATCATGCTTCGAGGCATCTATTTCGCGAGTGGCACTCAAATCGGCACGCCGTTCGATCGAGTTGCGGAGGCCAGATCCCGGGCCTTCAATATCGCTCGGCTGGCCCGTCCTGTCGGTCCTCGGCAAAATCGCAGCTATTTCATCAGCCGTCTGTTCAGCGAGGTGATCTTCGCCGAAGCCGGGCTCGTCAAAGCCGATCCTCGTGCCGAACGGCGCCAGCGGCAGCTTCGGTATGGCATCTACGCGATCATTACGGCGGTGATGGTCACCGCCAGCGCCTTCTGGATGATCAGCTATGCTCGGAATCTTGTCCTGATCGACCGTGTTCGTCTAGCGGCAAGCAGCTATGTCGAGGCCGCCAAGAAACTGCAACTCGACCGGGTCGACAATAGCGATCTACGACCAATCCTGCCGCTCCTCCAGCGGCTGCGCAACAGCGCCGAGGGCGACAAGGCGGGTGATCGCTTCGCAGGCTCAGGCCTCGACCAGACCAAAAAAGTCGGGGTTCAGGCACAGGCCGCCTATCGGCGCAGCTTAAACACCGTCCTGCTGCCGCGTCTGATCTTCCGGTTGGAAACCTTGCTAGCAGAACGGCACGACGATCCTCAGTTCCTCTACCAGGCGCTGAAGGTTTACCTGATGCTAGGCCAGCAGGGTCCGCTCCAGCGCCAGTTCATCAAGAACTGGATGGTTCTTGACTGGGAAGTTCTGTATCCGGCCGAGGCCGGCCTACGCCGCGCGCTGGCTGATCACCTCGACGCCCTCCTAGAGACGCGAGTATCCAATGTCTGGCTTAACGACGAGCTGATCGAGAGGACCCGCGCGAAACTCCAGACCATCTCAATGCCTCGTCGCGTCCTCGACATCATCGCCACTAGCCCCCAGGCCTCCCAGGCCCCAACTTGGCGCCTGTCCGACCATGCCGGACCGATGCCGGAGGGCGTCCTGATCCGCAAATCGGGGCAGCCGCTCAGCGCTGGAGTTCCCGGCGTCTTCACGCGGGCCGGATTCACTGGGACTTTCTTGCCGTTGCTGCCCCAGGTCGCGGACGAAGTTGCTGCCGACGCCTGGGTGCTCGACGCACGGGCGGTCGCGCCCCCCGCAGGCAGTGAAACGAGCCAGAACCTGCAGCGCGCGGCCGCTGATCTCTATGCCCAGGAGTTGGCGTTCCGCTGGGATCAGCTCATTGGCGACATCTCTGTCCGCCCGATGGGGACCGTCGATGACGTGCTGCGAACTTTGAATGCGCTGAGCGCACCGACGTCCCCCATGCGCCTCTTCCTTGCCGCGGCGGCGCAGGAGACCAAGCTCGACCCGCCGCCGACACCGAGAGATGCCTCGACGCAAGGCGACGGCGCTGCCCAGGGGAAGGAGCGCTCGAGCGAGCTCGCGGACCTGTTCCACTCGCGGCCGTCGACCGACACCCCCGCAGCCCACGCCCGACTGTATCTGCATAATCATTTCCGATGGCTGCACCAGCTCGTTGACGTGCCGGCAGACGGGCAGGCAGGTGCGCAGGCGCCGATTGACAGCGCTATCCGGGACCTCGGCGAGTTATATCGTTCGCTGAGTGAAACCCAGGGGCTGGCAGGCTCTAATTCGTTACACAGCGATCGGGCGGCCGCGGCGATCCGCCAGATCGAGGCGGGAGCCGCCAATCTGCCCGAACCGATCCAGCAATGGATCCTCGGCATCGGCCGGCGCAGCTCGGATCTTTCCATCAGCAACGCAAAGCATCAGCTGGCGAGCGCTTGGGCTAGCGGTCCCGGCAAGTTGTGCCGGCGGGCCACCGAGGGAAGGTATCCGTTCACCCGCGGATCCAACCGGGATATCCCTTTGAGCGATTTTGCGCAGCTGTTCGGCCGAAATGGCGCGATCGACACCTTCTTCGCGCAGCATCGGCCCCAGCTTGCCGGCAGCCCCGAAAGTTCGTGGAAGGGTCTGCCCACGAGAGGTGCCGATTTCCCGATCAACCCCGGCACCTTGGTTCAGTTCGAACGGGCGGCCGCGATACGTGACAGCACTTTCCAGGATGCCGGCAGCCAGCCGTCCGTTGGATTCCAGCTCACCGTCGCCAAGACCGACCCGTTGACCGACACGGTCGTCGTCAATATCGACAATCAGCGCTTGGAACAGCGGCGAGGAGCAGGCACCGCGATGCATTTCCGCTGGCCAGCATCCGGCGGGGCCTCGGTCACCTTCATCGGCTCCGAGCACACGATCATCTCCGAACGCGGAGCCTGGGCGCTGTTTCGCTTGCTGCAACGGGCGCAAACGCGGCGCTTGGGGGGCGCCGACCGTATCCAAGTTCGACTGGAGGCAGGCCGCCATTGGGGCATTTTCGTACTCCAGGCCGACAGTGTGATGAACCCGCTGTCCAGCAATCTGCTGTCTCAATTCCGATGCCCGCAGTTCTTTTGAACGCCCGCGTAGCAGAAAAAGTCTGCGACCGAGAAGGGCTGCGGCTTCAGGTGCGTGCCGATGCGCGCTTGCTTCATCTGCGGGCCTGCGGCCCGAAACGCTCGGCATAACCGACTTTCACCACGTACCTCAACCTAGGACAGCCAGACTGGAGATAAACAATGGCCTTGCACAATAAGAAGAGAGCGACGACATTCCACAACCTCATCAAACAGACGAAGACCAGAGCCGATCTGGAGTTCTGCTTTGCGGTCGGAACTATTGGGGAAGAGGAGAAGACTGTCGTCCTGATTAGGAAAAGTGGCTTCGATGCGTTGAGAGGAGCGCTAAGAGCAATGCCTTATAAAAATGGGACAGAAGTCCATAAGCCAGTCCAGTTCTCACTTCTCGCCAGAGGCACGGGCAGACTGAATGAAGAGGGCGTTATCGTCTTGCGGTTGACGCCCGGTGGCAAGGCTGGATTCCCGCAGGTCAAAAAGAGAATGCGGGAGTATTTCAAAGCCTTCAGCATCATTCTGCCTGACATGCAGGAAGCTGGGGTGCTAACGGCAAAAGACATGGAGCACTTCGAGGCGAAAGCTAAGGAGAACTCTCGCTACCTTCCGGCCGACGACGATGAGAAATTGGAAGATCCGATGGCGACACCGCAGGAAGCCGCGGAATCTGATGAAACGGGACGAACAGGCACGATCGAAGATGGGAACAGGGGGCCGGAGCAGTCTCTCTCGGACGTGTTAAAACAGGGCATCGCCGCTGCGGCAGCGACTATTTCCACTCACGCCCTAAGCCTCAGTCGCCAGATCGGCGCCGCGCAGGCCACTGAATCGGCCCCGCTGAACAAGAAGATCTCGGATTGGCTCGAGGCCATTCTGGCTGCGACGCCGCCGCAAGAGCAGGAGGCAAAGCTGCACAACTTTACCAGTCGGCTGCTGCTGATGCTGGCATACCCTGAGAATCTGCTAAATCTGCAGGACGCAAAGAGGCGGCGACCGATCGACCGCAGGCAACAGGATGAGACGGGCATAGTCGACGGTGGCGGCCAAGGGGCCGTGGTAAACGGGGTCTATCTCGGCAGTGTCTCGACCGACACCCTCGATCAGGACGAGGTCATAGAGACGTTGTTCGAACTGGCCAAGACACAGATCCAAGAGCGACAGCTTCCTTATTCTCTGGAAATGGCGAGCCCTGAGAGGATCGCGACGATGGTCTCGTCGCAGTGGCCCAAGGGAGAAGACCAGGCGGCACGCAGGAGCGAGATTGTGGAGCGTCTGATTGCCGCGGTGAAGCAGCTACTCCATAACGATGTCAAGTTGATCGCCCTGCTTGGCCTCGAGAAGGCCGACAAGCCGGAAGAGGAAAATTTCCCCGCGAAATTGGCCGAAAGCACCAAGGCCGCATGGAACGCGCACTTGGAAACCGCCTTGAAGCAGAAGGACGAGATGAAGAGCAGGATCAGCCAGATAGTGAATGTGGAGGCTCTCGGCGGTACCTGGAGGCATGTCGATGACATCTTTCTCGAGATCAACGGAGAACTATCGGAGCAACTCACCGCCGTCGGGGAGCAGCAAGGTGAGGCAAGATCGGACGCCATCAAACGTATCGAAGCCTTAGCCCAGAAGTACCTAAGTTACCTCGATAGCAATAGCACCGTCGCCCTACTTGATAAGCCTCCATTCGAGGTTCAGGGCACCGTCGGTCAGACGCTGCGGGAGGCGCTTGTCGGTGTCGGCAGCGCGCTGAAGCGCCTCAAGACCTGGAGCGCCACGGCGGCTACACCGGCGGCGTAGTCCCTCAACCTGCGGCGCGCTCACCAGCAACTCGGGGTGTGATAAGCTGCTTGCGAATGAATCGCAGCTGCCGCAGACGCAGGAGAGGCCAACCAGCCTGTACCGCAACCCTGTCTGCAGAGCGCACGAAACTCGTCCCTGCGGCGCCCCCAGCCAGGCGCCCATCTTGTGGGCGGTTCTCAGGAGTGGGCGACTGCAATAAGGCGCTTGGGCAGCATAGCAACAAGTGGTCACCGGTCTTTGGCCGGTGACCACGCTTTTTCTGCGGTGGTGATCGCAGGTGGTCATGGTGGAACGGCGGCTTTGAGTTCGGGCAAACAATCCTGCCGTAAGATCGCCGAAGCCGCGAATCTCAATTTGCGCCACGGCTTGGCCCCCGCCGGGGACAGTTCGCATGCCGATTGTCACCGAGCCTCCCGGCCGACCGCTGCGCATGGATTTTACAAATTGCCTAGCGCGAATTTCTCCGGGGCATGAGGACTCGGACAACTGGTCGAGAACGACACCGACCCGGCATAGTCTGCATGCGACGCTCAGACTGTCTCCCCAGGGGTTTCTTTCAACGGTTCGTCATCTCCAGGGCGTCACCAGAGGGTGCGGCCGTTCCAATGCTGACGCCGTTTTTTCACTTTCCTCAAGTTGACCTCCGTTGCGATCAGGAACGCAGCCTAAATTTATGGGTCAGCTTAGCGGCGACGGACCGCGGCGAAGTCAGCATGAAGACTATCGATGCTCGGAACGACGCGAGACGTAAAGGACGCGACGGCGCAAACGGAGGCAAAAAGTAGAGGACCAAAAAAGTCGGCGGCTATCCCACTGCGAAACATCCGTCGTCAACTTCTGCCGTGGTCAGAATTCTAACCGTCTATCGGCGGCAAGGGTCTCTCTCGCCACTTGGGAAGGCCCGTACATGAAACTTGTTGCGGCATCCTAGGGAAGGGTTTTCCCGTGTGGAAACTTCCTTGGATCAACCGGCTGAGTTCAGCCGCAAGTCGATGACTGTGCATGCGTTGGCCGAATGCTTTTTGGGCTCATGCAGCAGTACCGCCATGGTCTGACCACGCGGAAAGTCATGGAGGATCAGTTGACCAAAAAATGGAGTTCTCCACCCCCGATTTTTCGCTTGTGCTCTTCGAGATATTTCCCAATGGTGGCTTTGCGGGATGTTGGGGGCCTTTAGTGAGGATACAACCACCGCATGCACCAAGCCTTGGTGATCGAAGATCAGGATCTCATGCGCCTTGCGCTGATTCAGGAGCTCAAAACCGTTCTACCAGAATGCGTCATGCTTGGAGCCCCCACGTTAGAAATCGCTACTAATCTGCTGGAAAACCAAGAGGTTGACCTTGTTGTCATCGATCCCGGTCTTCCGGGATTCAATCCAAACTCTCGATCTGACCGTCTCTCGGTGGTCGAGGGAATCATCGAAGCCTCACCATCAGCAATACACGTGGTGGTTACGGGATCGGATTCGCACGAAGAAGCGGAACATTGTCGGAGATTGGGAGCGGCGGGGTATGTGAGCAAGACGGGGCTCGTACGAGGTCTTTTGGCCGAGGTCCTGCAGGACGTTTCGCGCGACGGATTTTCCGTTCGGCTTTCCGACACCAGGCAACTGACCGCTGATTTTCACTACCCGGGGCTGACAGCGCGCGAGCAGGAAATCCTGGACTGCATGCGCCGGCGTGAGCGCGGAATGAAGCGAAAGGAGATTTACGAGCAGATGGGCGAGCGCTTCGGAATTGACCCCACCACAGTCGAAAAATACTACAAGCAGGCCCGCGCGAAGCTACTCAAGCATGGCCAATTGCCGAAGGGCTTCTAAAGCCCCATGTCCTTCGCCGGTTCGGGTTGCCCGCTGTGTGATTGACGCAAACAATCTCGACCATATCCCCTCCCACAAGGAATTCTCCCCGCCGCTGGCCCGCCGCGCGACTTCGTCCTTTATTCTCAAGGATCTCTTCGACGTCGCCGGTCGTGAAGCACCAAAGCCCCTATGACCGATACCTTGACAACTACCTCTACCCACATCGATCGCTTCATCGAACAGGAGATTGACGCCATCGTCATGAAAATCGGGAGGACGGAACGCGACTTCTTGATAAGCGCCCACTCCCTAGACTCAACCGCATTTTTCCGCAATTGCACGACCACCTCTACGGGCTCGCCGGCATCCCAGTCATCACCGAAGCGCTCGCCGCCAAGGGTTTGTTTTCTCGCGGCAATGAGACTAGTCAGTTTCTACCGGCGAACCCAAATGCTTCGAGGCGCTCGTCGCCTAACCGTGGCATTCATCGCAGTGTTAGCCGCTTTCTGCACGGGTTTCGGCACCTACGATGATCCGAAAAAACTGACCGTCGAAAGAGCGCCAGGAATGACGCTCGCAACCTATACCGTCGATCAACTCAAAGCTGAATTTCCCCTCCAGTCACTCGAAACGCGCACGCCTTGGACCAAAAACGGCGAAAAAATTAGCTTCAGAGGTCCTTTCGTCAAAGACGTGCTCGCCCGCCACGGACTGGCAAGCCACGCGGCTGTTCAATTCATCGCATACGACAACTTCTTTTCTGAAATCCCCCTGGCGGAAATCAACGATTACGCGCCGATCCTTGCGGTGGAGAGGCTGTGCACGGACCAGGACCGCCAGCAAGGCATTTGCGCCCCAGACCAGGAATACCGTCGGCTCAGCTTGAAGGAATTAGGCCCGATCTTTGTCGTTTGGCCTTTTGAGCAGCTCCCGGAGTCTTATGTGCCTGCGCGCAATTCGATCTGGGTCTGGTTCGTGGTAGCCGTGCGGCCCGTGTCATGATCCGCAGACGATTCCTTACACCGACGGCGGGCCTCTACGTTGTGTTGGCTATGGCGGTGACGCTCGGCTGCTGGTCCTTTGTCCAGTCCGAACGTTACCGTCGCGCCACTGACCTCACGCTTAGCCAGTCCTATGAGATTCTATGGCGATCGGCGCAAATCCGAGAGCAGATGGAGCGAACAGCCGGCTATCTTCGCCTCGCCAGCAAGACCGGCGAGATTGATCCTGCCCTTGATCGCGACATAATTTTGGCGGGGGTCAATGTCCAACAACTCTTGGCCCTCGAATATGTCGGTCGCTTTCTCAAGCAGAAGGAAGTGGACCAGCTCCTGACGGTCCGTGACATCATGGAGAACCAGATCGCGCCGATCGTGGCAACCGGCAAAGGCTTCGACCAAGCCCTCCGATATATGAATGAAGTCGAACAACACATGTTCGATGTCTCAGGCGCCGCAAACGCTCACAGCCTGGCCATGAACGAGACGGATCGAATCGCGATTGCTGCCACACACAACAGCTTTGTTTTTGCATTGGCACTCACCTTTGTTGCAGTCGGACACATGATGGTGCTGCAACGATCTGATTTCGCTAAGCGTCGCGATCAGCAAATTCGCTCATTCTCTTCGCTGTTTGCTCATATGACCCGTTCGCGGATTACAGCACTCCGGCTCTTTTTGGCTCTTATGAAAGATGAAACAGCTCCTTCCGCCGAAATGCTGCAGGCAGCCCAGGAGGCGATCAAGGAGCTCGACGGAATTAACGATGGGCTGTTGAGAATTGCTTATTCTGAGCGCGATCCCCGCGCCGAGCCGCTTGGCGAACTCCTCGAAAGGGTGGTCATAGCTCGAGGCGGTCAAATTCGGGTAAAGATGGACAACGCAGCACGAGCTTTGCCAGTGCCTGCCACCCCGGTTCAGCTCATCGTTGACGAACTGGTAAGCAACGCCGCGACGGCTGTTCGCGGGAAGGATGATGCCGAAATTGCCATTCGCGCGACCCTCCTCAAGCGGCGCTTCCCGTTCGCCTGTAGGCTAGTGATTGACGTCACAGATAATGGCGTCGGGATGCAGCCCGACGTTGTCGAAGAGGCCACGGTGCCGTTCTTTTCAACCCGGGCGGGCACGCACGTCGGTCTTGGTCTGACGGGCTGCGCGCAGATGGTAAATACGATGCGCGGTAAACTCAGCATCACTTCGACCCCGGGCACCGGAACTCTGGTTAGGATTCTGCTTCCGATCTCACCCACTAGTGGCTCTGTGCACGGATTATAAGTGCGCAGGTCGGTGGTCTGCGTTAGGGACATTCGCTGATCGGCGGCATCGGAACCGGCAAGTCGCATCTGGCAATCGGCATTGCCCGCCCTGATCCGCAACGACTCACGTGGCCGCTTCTTCAAGGTCGTCGATCTCGTCAACGCGTTCGAGACCAAGCACCGCGGCGGCAAGCAGGGCCGTACCCCCGACTACCTCACCCAGCTCGACTTCGTTGTGCTCGATGAACTCGGCCAATTGCCGCTCGCGCAGGCCCGCGGGCAATGGCTCTTCCGCGTATCAGAACACCACCTCGATCGGCGTCCAATGTTGCTCCCGCATGCAATCCGCGGCGGTCAGCGTTCGCCCGGGCGGAGCTGGTCAGGGGTGCACAGCTCCGGCGAACGCGGATGGCGCTTGGCCGCTTGATGGTGATCAGGCCCGGTTCTTGAAGCGCCAGGATTCGTTCCCGGTCTCGATGACCTCGCAATGATGGGCGGGACCGCCGACGGCGACCGGCTTTTCTGCGGCCTAGCAGCGCTGTCGTCTCTTGGCGTCGCCCAAGACGGCGGGCCATTCGCCGAACGCTAGCTTGTGGTGCCGATGATAGAGCCTGCTGATCAAGATTGTGGAACCCTTCGTGGAAATCACAAGTCATTACTGCCGGAGCGCAGCTGTTGTTGCCATAATCGATCGTCTGAACGGCCGTTTTTGCGGCGGCCGCATGTTGGGAGGATGCTTTGGCTGCGTATCCGTCTCCGACTGCGATCTACGAAGATCATCCCCACGGGCCCGTGGGGATGGCGGAAAGCGTCGTGACCATTACCCTGGATGGCAAGCCCATGGCCGCGCGAGACGTGGCGCTGCGCCTCGATAACTATCTCGAGGTCGCACTGAAATGGCAGAGCGCTCTGGAACCCGGTGCCGACAAGGTCACCAAGGACTTGTTCGTTACATTCGAGGGCGGCACCACTGCTGAATTCGTGATGACCAGTCACCAGATGCACTTTGCCGGTCACGAGGAGTTCGTGGCCACGTCCAGAGTTTCGCCGTTGGAATTGGCTGGGAAGTCGAAAGGGTCTGCGACTGCCCTGATCCTGAACGGAGCGCTCTTGCACCCGAAGGCGGCCCCTCTCGTGCTACAGTGCGGAAACCACGAGGTGTCGCTCGCCCCGTTCGAGCACTTTCGCGCCATGGACCGCCGGAACAAACGGCTGAACCTGCAACCGACGATCTCGCACGCCGCAACATTGCGGACGTTGGACGGCAAACCGTTCAGGGCGACACGCCTGTATGAGTTTCTTGGTCGGGTCTGTGGATATCTTGGCTTCATCAAGGGAACTCGAGTGGGATACGGCCAAGTGCGGAACGACGCCCTCAATGGCTTCCGCTGCCTTGGCTTCACCAAGACCGATCGCCTTCAAGCGCTGCCCGGCTAATTGCAAGATGAGCTGCCGGAGCTTTTCCAGAGCTACATGCACCTGATGTCGACGGAAGAGGCCATTCGAAGCCTCGGCCGCGCGCTAGTTTACTACAAGATTTCCAATGTGACCCGCTACGATGCGGTCGAGACCGCTATCATCATGTCGGCGGCCGGGCTTGAGACCCTCGCCGGCAACGTCCTCGGGCCAGGCGGCTGGACGCCAAATATGATTAGGAACGTCACGCTCGCGGAGCAGATCAGGGCTTGCACGCGCCTGCTCGGGATCAGGGGTGATCCCGCCGACCAGTCGGCTGGCGAAGCGGCTCCGGCCGAAGAAGGGGAAGCCTCAAGGACGCGATGGCTTCAGCCTCATCACCGAATTCAGGAATGGCGTCACACATCCGGGCCCGTTCATCTATGACCTCGACATTTTTGACGCGTGGAACGCGTCGCAATGGCTTCTTGAGATGCAGCTGCTCGTACTGATGAACTACCGCGGTAGGTATCAAGACCGCCGGCTAAACCGGCGATCCTATGCCGGGAACCTGAGCACGATGCCGATTGGGGCATGACAAGAAATTCCGCCGTGCCGCAGTCGTGGCGATTCAGGCGGGGATCCTCTAGGGCACGCCTTGCCGTGGCGAGAGCCGCTGCCAAGGCTGCCGTGTTGCGAAGGCAAGCAGATGCGCGGCCGCCATGTCCCTTGAACCGTATGCTGCTTAGGTAGTCCCGCAAACCGCTGCAATGCAGTTGGCAAAGAGCTGTGGCTCTTCGTCGACCAGATTGAAAAAGGCCTCAAAAATCTTGCCAGGGTGGCTCCTGACGATTTCCAGGTCCACCTCGACTGCTTGGAGCAGCGGCGATAGCGGAGAGCCTGCTGGCGGCCTTGCACTCCCGCCTAATGCCATCTGCACATGAACTGGCAGCAGCGCAAACAAGACCAAAGTATGGATCTGTCGGACAATCGCAGCGTTTTCAATGTCGCATTCGTTGTCGGATCGTTCGAAGTCTTCAAGAGACAGAACCCGGGAATGCGCGGAGGTCCAACGCTGCCGCCACCCGGCTCCTCGGGGAAACCCGGCAGTGGCGAAGTAGGCGAGTGGATCTGCCTCAAGTTTGCGTCTAGAAGGATAGGCAATGGCTTGTCCAGCCCGAACACGTCTAGCACCTGAGGTTTTCGCGCGGATGTAAAGCCGGGACGTTTCGGCGTGGATCTCTTCGCCGCTCCGATCGAATTCCCGCTGAAGCCCGCCCCAGCGTAAGTAGTCGCTAAGCCTGTAGCCAGCCACCTTGTCGTCGATGATTACTTCGTCCGCCTCCGGCACCAGCAGACCCGCGATCGCTGAGTCGACCGCAATACAGCGAGCCTCGTAGCCAACATGGGCGGATTCGAAAGAGAGGTCTTCGTGAGCGACCCCCTCGATGATCATTCCGGGAGCAGACGCGGCAGCGCTCTTCATGGCCTGCAGGTAATTCTTGTCATAGATCGTGTCGGCGTCGGCCTGAAGGATCAGCAGCGCATCGGGGGGAATCCCTCGGCTTTCGGCCATCTCCTTAGCGAGAAGGGCGCCACGGTGGCGAGGCGGGATATAGCCGCGGTCCGGTTCATTACCCAGGAGAACGGCCTTGGGATGAACGCGACGGATGGCCTCCATCACTAAAACCGTGTCATCCGTCGACCCGTTGTCGACCAGGATCAATGTCGTGTTGGGTGGCGGCGCTCGGCTCGGGTTGCCGTAGCCCAAGGAGAGACAGACATCCGCCAACGTAGCCGCCTCGTTGAGACACGGGATGGCAACGGCGGTGTGCATCCTAGTCACCACGCTGCCCTAAACCGTGCTGAAGTAGCCCTGTCGCGTCCCCCGGCCTTGGTGGCCATGACCAACGAGGCCTGGCAATTCGGCGAGCAGGGGATATGGCTGATCATCGCCCGGCCGGCGCGATAGCCTGCCATTTTCGTGCAGGCGTATTTCCCGATGTGTCGACGGGCTCCCACCCTTTCGGACCAAATGTCGAGATTGGATTCGGAGATCCGCCGGGCGGAGCGGATACAACAAGCCGGATATCCGAGCCAATGCCCGAGCCGGGCAATGTGGTCGCCAGGGCTCTGGTCGATCGTCATGATGTGGCGAACTAGCAGAGGGTTTCTGGAGAAAACGAGAAAGTTCTGTGCGTCACGACAGAAGTAGAGCGATCGGCTTCGTGCCCACCGAGCGATGTCGGAATCGCTGACAGGAGCGTTTGTCTCTGTGCGGAAGGCCGGACGGATGCCCAGGTTCACGAGACGAAGGTCAACGACCGCCGAGGGTCTCAGCCAATGCGGATGATGGATCATGGCACCCGTTGCCACTTCATTAACAGTTGGCTTGTGCCGACCCGCGTATCAATCTCGAAGCCCGCCTGCTCAGCCGCCCTGCGCGAGGCTAGATTCGACTTTCGCATATGGGCGTAAATTACGTCATACGAACTTGCCTCGGAGGCCTTCCGATAAGCGACCCTGCCGATGTGCCTGCCTTGGCTCGTCTTGTTCAGATAGATTTGGATGGACGCGTGACGTCCCACCGGCTGTTCATCGATCAGGTTGATGAACACAATACCCGCGCGTTTAGCACCAACCTCGATCTTCCACGCTTCGCCTCCGGGCCCACCCCCGCGTTCAGGTGTTCCCTTGGTGCGGGTGAGTACGACCTGGTCTGGGTTGACCGCGCTAAGACGGGGCTTGGGCCGAGTAACCTTGGGCTTAGGGGTCTGCCGCCTGGGGAGCCGGCGTGCCTTGACCTTACCGGGAGCTTTAACGCTCATAGATGCGCTCCAGCCGGGGAATTAGCCGCTGCGTTGCGGTGGCCCAAAACTCCGCCGGGAAAAACCCTGGCGAGTAGGCGACAACGACATCGACGAGCTTGTCCGGGCTGACAGCGCTCGCCAGTGCTCCAGTTACATCATCGATCTTGGCAAGGATCTGACTGACGGGCGGGTCCAACGGCACCGCCCTGTGCTCCCAGTCACTGTCTCCGTCATATCTGTTGTTGAAATAGTCCATATCGATGTGAAGGAGGACACGCCGACCGCCAAGTTCCTCGAGCCAATCGACGAGACTGCTCGTAAGGCGATAGCGAGCTAGGGTTCCACCGCTTTTGTATTCGGACAGGGTTATTGCGGGTCGGGTATGTGCGGGATCGAGCAGGGTATCTCTCAGGCTGCTCAGTTCGATGGCAAAATCCTTGGTGGAACCGGCTTTGGGTGGCTGACAGAGATGCCTCACTTCGGTGCCTGGAAAGCAGTGTAGGAAGGGGGTCATAAAACTTCCCATACCAATGGCGCCACTTTCGATAGCGGCCAGGACCGTGTCCGGTTGGTCAAGATCACATGAGTGTCGCGTGATGCTGTCGAGCCATGCTCCACCAGATTCAAAGAGGCGGGGACTGCCGAGGTCACGGTGGTCATCGACATGAAGGACTACCAATCTCTCGTCGCGGGATATCTGCTCACGGTGGAGAAAATCGCTCCAGCTGTGCAGCGTCCAGGTGTCATACAGCGCACTTAGGATGCGACCTCGCCGGCGCCGCGCGTGCACCATAGTCGGAAGTGTAATGCCGTCTCCCCACCAAGATAATCCCTCCGCTAAACGGGGATCGACGTGGCGGTCGGTGCCGTCGGGCCAGTGCAGATTGATGTTCCAACCGGCGTAGGTAAGAGTTGCTTCAGCGTCGATGTCGCAGAAGTAGTCGCGGAGCGCGGCATGCCGCTCGGCTTGCGAGTTCGGAAGGTCATCCCTGGGGATACCGGAGATGGTCACGCCGCTTCGACCACCAACCCTGCAGCTTTTTGTAGGACGGCTGTGAGGGACCGGCCCGCTTCCGTCAACGGGCATGCCAATAGGGTGGCGAATGCCGCGGCAAGATGCTCATCGGTGTCGCGCAATTGGTTCACTGCACGATTATGCAAGCGGGCGGGACCGGCTTTGAGGACGAATGCCCAGAACCGACGCAACTCCACGAAGACGAAGACTGCGTGCAGCAGGCCGGACGGAGGTCGCAGATCCTCGCGCCAAGGCGACACCACACGCATCTGCGTCGGCTCGACCGTCGGCGCAAGGCGTTCGAGCAAATAGAGTTTCTGGTGACGATGTTCGTGGACCAGGGAGTCGGCAAGATCATAAGGGTCAATGAGCCGATCACCCTGCCATACCGAGACGTAAAGCGCACCCGGCACAGTATTGTCGCTGAAGGATACAATTTTCTCGGGATGGGCCAGCGGATCCCTGACAAACTGAATTGCGCGGCCGGCAAGGCGGATCTCCGCAGCAAGCGCCGGGCGCCAATTTTCGATGATTTCAAAGGCCTGCTCAACGACGGGTCGAGCTAGAGCTGCCGCTTCCTCATCCTCAAAATAGATCGCGTCACCGAACGGCTTGCGCAGCCAGGGATCGTCCTCGGCAACCGCGAGCGACGTCATTTCAGCTTGCGTCCGCCCGGTCAACATTGGAAGATAGCTGCCGTCCGCCTTTAGGGGCGAGCCGTCGACAGTATGGACCATACGTCCCTCGGCTTGGGCAACGATCGTTCGTTGCCAGGCGACAGCGCCAGGCTGCTGTGCGATATCAGCCAGCTTCTCGGGTTCCGCTTCTTCAAGGCGTCGTATCTGGTCGATATGTTCTGTTTGCGCGGCCGCCCCGACAAATTCGACCATCAGCGCTTTGCGCGAGGAGTGGCATAGATATACCATGGCGTCAGCGCCGCGTTCCGCGAGTTCATAGGCATCGAAGTCGAAACCCGAGGCGAGAGTTTCGCTGGGTTTAGCCGATTGACCGATAAGGTCTTGGAGACGCGACCGCACATGTCCGACCAAGGTGGTCATTTCCCCACAATATACAGTCGGGTTGTCGAAGCCGTTGTTCCCGAACCGGTGGGGGAGGGAGCCGCCCCCACAGATGTCGACAATGTCACAGCTCTGACACGTCGCGCTTAGACCGGGTTTGCTGAGCAACGCGCGATGGGCAGCCAAATGCGCGGACGCTGCAATCGTCGTGATCGGGATGTCGACAACACCGCCGCCGATTTTCGTCGCCCCGTCACGGGTTACTTTGAGCACGTCAAGGTCGTGGTAGCTGCCGTCAGTCTCTATGCTGATCAGGCTCACGTCGCCTAGGCCAAAGGCATCGGTTCCCGAGGGCAGACCGGCTACCGCATCGAGCAAGGCTTCAAATGTCCGAATTGATAGATGTGGGTACTGGTCAAGCCAGACGTCGAATGCCCGACAGAGCCAAGTTTCATAGAGGTCTTCTTGGTTGTCGCGGCCAGGAGGCGGCCGCAAATGATGCGCGTCGGGCAGCAAAAAATCGAGCTTAGGAACCTGGTGGTGGCTGAAGAACTCAAGAAGCTCTTCAGGAGCCGTCGTCGGATCGATCACCGCAATGACTCCCGCAAAAATCGCGGGGTGCTCTTTCAGTCTGTCGAGGGCGGCAGCGACCTTATGGAAACTCGAGCGCCCCTTCTTCGAAGTGCGGTGCTTGTCGTTCGTGGCCTTCGGTCCGTCCAGACTGAGCGACACACTAATGTTGGCGGCCCCAAACGCCTGGAGGGCCTCCTCAGTCAACAATAGGCCGTTGGTCTGGAGGCCGATATCAACCGATGATGGCGTGGCTGCCCTAATCTGGGCAGCGAATGCCACAAGCGTTTCGAACCCGGCCAGAAGTGGTTCACCGCCGTGGAAAATAACCGTGCAGCGCGGGATCGAAGCCTCAGCCAAATAGTCCGCCAACCTTGTGACAAAAGCTGTTCGCGTATCCGCCGCCAGCAGCCTTGGCATGGATCGCCAAGACTGGTCGGCATGATGGTAGACATAGCAATAGTCGCAATCGAGATTGCAACGAGAGGCGACCTTCACCAGAAACGATGTGATCCGGGGAGGGGTCCTTCCGGCAGTCATGAACGGCTGTGGCGATGATGCATCCGATCGTAGCTGGTGATGACATCGCTCGGCTCTGCCTGCGAAAGGACGCGGCCTTGCAGGCGCTGGAGAGCCGGATTGACAGGCTTGTCGCGCAGCAGCGCATTACGGACGTCGCTATTTGCAGTCGCGGCGACCGGAGCAGCATGCTGTAGTGAATTGGTCATTGAAACACCTCGAATTTGAGACGTTGCGACAATAGCATGTGTTTTTTGAGAATCTACGGGATTCAGTCAGCAAACATGCTTACTCCGAAACAAATTGTGGACTAATAAATCGGACCGCAGGCGAGGGCGCCCGCGAAGGCAAATAACAATCGGATCTGATACCGCAGTGGCCAGTCTTAACGGCCCGAATGGTACTCCACTGCCCATAGCGGTGAGGAGTAAACGCGATATGAAATCAATTCCTATTTGCACGAACTGTACGTTAGAATATGCTAATGTGAAGTACCTCAGGATGCGCCCGCATCGGTAAGAACGGGAAGCGAGTGGTCATGCTGTCTAAATATTCAGGCTTGCATCTGCTGGAATTTCGACTTGGTCAACTGGCGCATCTGCCTGGTGGGTTGAAGGCCACATGCAGATCGCGCTGATGGCCTTAGAACAAGCTGACCGACGATGCCCGCGCTCGGGGTCGACGCCCTGTTGCAAATGAACGATGACTATCCCAACTGGATCTACGGTGTCCTTGCCGCCGAGAAAGGCAGCGATCATGCGGGCGGCCGTCTGGGCCGACGACAGCCGTCGCCGGCGCTGGCGACAATCTCGGCTGCTCGACGCCCCGCCCACGCCGCTATCCATTCCGCTCCTTCGAGCACAATATCGGATCGACAACCCGCCTTTGCCATCCCCAGTGCCGTGGGAAAGCGGCTCGAGTCAATTGGCGAGCGGGTTCCGTCTCGAAAACAAGCAGGAGCCAAAAGGGTTATTCTCCTCGGCGCCTATGCGCGGATTGCGCCGTGGAGTTACGCAGTTCTCACATAGAGGTTCGGGAAACTGGTCGCCGGTTACCATGATACCGCCATCCGATTTGATCCGAGAAATCGAAAGCACACCTTTGTCATCTTGCTCGTGTCCGCCTGACGGACGATACCCGTTCACAAACGCGGTTTGACCGTCAGCATCTATATCGGCCCAGAAACCATCCGTCGCCACGAGCAATGGCCTATCGGCCAGTTCGATGAAGCTTAGCTCGGGAACTATGAAGCGCCTCGATCGGAAGCTTCGTGTAGAAATATGACGTGCCGACACTTTCGGCAGAATGTCGAGCGGAACAGGCGAAAGAGCGTTTGCGAGAGTATGAGGCTGCATAAACCACGATATCCCTCCATTCGGATCGGTATGGCTGACGAGACAATCGCCCGAGTGAAGTACGACAGCGGGTCCCACCGCTTCTGCGTATAGAAGACGTAGCTAGCCGAGTCGCTCCTGAAGTTCTTTGCGAGCGCTGCATGGGTTACGCGAAGCTGCTCGGTCAACATCTCGGCGGTCACCACTGCGCCGCTGGTGACGAACCAATCGAGCCGTTTCCTGAGCGAATTGGCCGCTTGTTCGTCCTTGCGTCGATCCATCTAGAACAATCGACCGGAATGAATCATCACGGACGGCAACGCCGGCATGGTCGCGGTTGTCGGATGTTCTGGTCCCCTGCTGACAGTGCCACTGGATTTCGAAAGTCATGATCAGAGCGCGCATGGCGGCTACACGGGTGGAGATCGATGCAGGTCACGCGATCTATTCGCCGATGGTGCTGCGCACATACGACTGGGTTGTGTTGGGTTTCTCAAACCATCTTCTGTGGCGTTGCCCGACGCACGAGTTGCGCAAGCTTTACGACCGCAACGTCACTGCCCGCCACCTCGACGTCGGGGTTGGCACCGGCTACTTCCTCGACAAAGCCAAATGGCCCGTTTCCAATCCCGCCATCACGCTTCTCGTTCTCAATCCCGACTGCCTTGGACTTGCGGCCAAGCGCATCCGAAGGTACGCACCGCAGACGGTTCAAGCCAACATCCTTGCGCCGCTTCCGCCCCTTGAGGAATTCAAGTCGGCCGCGCTTTGCTATCTGTTCCATTGTCTGCCCGGGACAGTCCCGGAAAAGGCTGTCGCCTTTGACCATCTGCGTCCGCTGTTGGCACCAGGCGCTCGTGTGTTCGGGGCGACGATCCTGCAGGGCAGCGTTCCGCGTTCGCGGCCTGCCCGGGCGCTCATGAACCTTTACAACAGGAAGGCCATTTTCTCGAACGCCGCGGATACAGTAGAAGACCTTGAAACCGCACTCGGCGAGCGCTTTTCCAATGTGAAAGTCGAGTTTAGGGGAGTTGTGGCCCTCTTCGAAGCTACCGCCGATTGAGTAAAGGGATTGCGGCCGCCGGCCCGGACTTTCGCCTGCAATGCTCGCTTCGGAAGCTTGAGGCGGACTGGTGTGTCAGACCCGCCCCAAGGTGCCGAAGCTCGCCGCCAACATGAACGACGCCCAGCACGACGTGCTCGGGGGTCCGTGTTTCTTCAGCCTTGTACGCTATGTGAGCTTTCGCGAGGTTGTCCCATTCGAAGCGAACCCAGGAGACTGGAGTTACCACGCTTCAGCACTCACCGGAGGGTCCGAATGAACATCCACAAGAATGCCCGTCTCACGCCTCTGCGTCGAGAGGAGATGGCGCTTTCGGTGATAGGAGGCAGCCTTTCCAAAGCCCATGCGGCAGGGACGTATGGCGTGTCGCCTAAGATTGTGGCGCGGTGGGTCGAGCGCTACCAGACCGAAGGCAGCCAAGGCATGGCCGGCCGCTCGTCGCGGCCCAGCTGCGCAACCTCAATGCACCGGAAATTCCACACCTTCGAGAAAGGCGATACATACCGGGCGCTGTCGAACCACATCGGGGCGCTGATCAACACAACTCTGATTCTCGACCATTGGGAGGATCTGCTGCCCCTGGCGACGTCGATCACGACGCGATCCCTCGTGCCGTCTACGATCCTGAAGAAGCTTTCCGCAGCTCCGAAGGAAAGCCGGCTCGCAAGGGCGCTACCGGAACTCTGCTACGAGCCGTTTTCCTCCGGCGCGCAACGTCTCGCAGCAATATCAGATCGGCGATCGACCCACTCTTTTATCTGATCGAAACTGGGGCCAGGGCCCTCGAGAGGCTGGCCTCGCCGCGGCCGTAAGTCTCCGGGTCATAGTTCACGATTGTGTCGGTCCTGGCCGTATCCAGCAACTGATTTCTGATCTGGATCGGTGTCGCTGCAGTGAATTTGCTGCCAAGGATGGCGGCATAGCCCGAAACCACAGCCGTCCCGTAAGATGTTCCCTCTAGGCCGGTGTGGTCACCTTCAACACCGACAGTCAGGAACATGTTCTGCACGTCCGGATCCGAGCCGGCGTAATTCGAATAGATGGCCAGCTCAGTCTTGTTCTCGGGCGTACCATTGTGCTCGAGCGCACCCACGAAGACAGTTGTTGGCGCTCCCTCCAGATCGGCAGCTAGGTAATCCACGGTGCCGATCGGGACGCGCTCGTTGCCGGCAGATTTCGCAATGAAGGCAGTACCCGCCCGGGCCATGTCGACAATCGACTGAGTGAGCGGATGCCAGCTTACTGGGTCCTGGCTGCTGAAGCTCAAATTGATAACATCGAGGCCAGCGCGCAGGTTGATCGGGGTCACGTCCTGACTGTCATGCACGAACATGTTTGCCCCGGGGGCCACCATGCCAGCTATTTCGGCAGTCCATTCCCCGTGTCGCTGGCTCTTTGGGCCAAAGCCGAGATCCGCTTCAATTTCCTTATTGGAGGTGAAATCATCTACGATAGTCACCGACACACCAGAACCGGTGTAGCCTGATGCCCAAGCCTGGCCAATATCCGGGCTCATCCAACAAAAGGTGCCGTCGGTGTTTTGTGGGCAGCCCGAGCTACTGCTCTCCGCAGTTAGAGGCTCTGCGACGGCGGCCCCATTGCTGAGGTCACCAGCGAAACTATTTTTTGCCATCAGGCAGAGGAGGAGTCCCAGGCCGGCAACGAGCGCTGCCGGGGACGATTGGATCTTGTGCATATTCATCTCCTGTCTGGATTTGTTCTTCTTTGGCGAAATGTCCCGCCACGCCGTTCACCATCACTAGAACCGATGCATGAAGCGAAGTTCGAGTTTCAGTCGGTTTGGGTGGAGGTTTGCTAGATATTTCAACGTGTCCGCAGGTTGGAGTTCTGAAGCCGCAAGGCGGCAATTTGCCTCTTGGACACCGCCGATCGGACCATAGTCAGCCATGCAAGGTTGTTCCGTCAGGTTCCCGCCCAAGATCGATCTGGCGGTGAGAGATATTGTGGTGGACGGGCTCGGCCGCTTTTGCACGACAAAGCCGAGTTCCACACTCGGGTCGATTCGGACCTTTTCGGCACGCTGACCCGTACTCGCGCCCCACAGCAGACCGAAACTGTCCGACAGCTGCGTCAACATTTCAAACCGCATGTCGGTCCAGCTGCTATGATACAACTTAGGGAAAGACACCCAGGTGCCGCCCGACAGCTCGTAGCCGCCGTGGGCTAGGTGGCGGGCGGCTGCGGTGAGTTCTGAACCCTGATGGATGTCGACAAGGCTGGTCTCCTGCCCGCTCGCAGTCGTCGCGCTGACCAACACTGCCATTACGAACGAGACCAAAGCCGCCGCCAAGCGAATGCCCATCTGCCAACGCCCGTCATCGCAACCGGCAGCCAATCTCCGGCCGATCGACAGGTCCCCGTGGTTGCTTGAAGAGCTTTCAAACTCTCCAAGCGCCTCAGCTGCAAACGCCAGGTCGCTAACCGGCGACGCAATCATTCGCACCAAAACCACTTATCTCCAGTCCTTCATTTGTCAGAGCTGCCTTTTCGCCCATCTCTTGAATGGCGCCCTGCCCGCGGGGAGGAAGTACGCGAGCAGGGCGTGCCGCACAAAAGGCCGGTTGGGTTGGGCAACAGCACAGCGGCGGCAGAACCTGATTAGGCGACCTTCATGACGACAGCCTGACGTCAAGCGTCTGGTGCGTGAAAATACGGTGCCTCGCGCGCTGGGCCACATTGGCAATCAAAGTCGTCCCCGAGTTCATACTTCGGTCTGTGGTCAGCGCGGCGGCTGCCAACGTGATGCCGGTCCAATGCGGCAACCCGAAGTACCCATCTCATAGGCGTGCTCGAACGGAACGTTTGGCTGTCAAGCCAAGTGAGGATTTGACCCTGCTATTGCCTCGGCTCGCCGGCGGCGAAGGCGCTGATTCAGAGCCGGATGAACTTGGGATCCGGGGAGAGGATCGAGACCTTGGTGCCGGCGCCAGGAAGAAAAATTCGAAGCGCTTGTAGCGCTCGGCGGCCAATAGCCGGTTCAAGGATTTCTATGATCTCCGGGTGTTCTCTCGAACAGTCCCGCTTCGCTGAGCTGCCCTTCTGCCGCACGTCTTCAATGATGCTCTCGAAAACACCCTTCTCGTCTGTGCGTATGTAGAAGTGGGCCGTGTTAAGAACGCCAGCCGAATAGTGCTGCGCTCCGGGCTGTCGCGACCGATGATCTGCGTCACTTGGTCAGGCTAGCCCACGTCTTTCCTCTTGTGCGGCCTTAAGCGCGTCACCGATCAGCGGCACCATTCGAACCGAACCGGCGGTCTTAAGGCGCCTGTGGGGATGCAGGATAGGGTTGATATAAGAAATGGCAGCGTCCAAGTTCACGTCGTGGAGGAGAAGCCCCGCTACCTCGCCAAGGCGGCATCCAGTCTCCTCGACAACCCGCCATATGCGCCACAAGTCCTCTCTGGCGCGGGCCGCGAGCCCTCCGCGTGGATATAGGAAATGTCCTTGAGCTTCGTGCGCCTTCCATATTCAGCGGGAAACTGGTGCCGCGGCCGAGATAGAGCACGTCGCGGCATCTGGGCATTTGCTGGCGAGCGCTTCGGCAGCGAAGGGTTCCGTTACACGACCATGCTGCTGCGTATCGACGCCAGGCAACAGGTCGAGTTGCCCGTGACCACGACGCCGACCGGCACCATCGCCCGTCTCGAACACACGCACCGGATAATTTTGAGGGCGAACAGGAAAACTATCGCCTGCGGCTCGATTATGCTCCGCAAGTGTCTTGCGTCGCGTATCGACCGCGCGTCGGTGAAGCCTTTGCCTTCGAGGCGGAGTTGAGGTTGAAGCTGGAGCACCTGGCCAAGGTTGACGCGGATCTCGCCCGCGATCGCGAGTCATCTGGCGAGAAATCCGGGAGCGATCGGATCGCGGCCTGACGACTTATTATTTCGACAGGCGGTTCTCGTCGTCGATCAGGGTGAGGCGGTGCGGGGCTGCATCGCCCCATTTCCAGAGCACGAGGTTCAGATTCAGTCTGGTTGCGCCGGGTGCGAAGCTGCGGACAAGCAGGCCGTTGCAACCCTTGTCCATCAGGCGGCGGGCAAAGGCCTGCGTCCGCGCTTCTCCGGTCGCCTTCATCTGGTCACGCCATGTGCCGTCTGCGAGTGTGGTCGCATCCATGTCCTGGGCGGACAAAGCCTCTGCGTCGCGGCCGTCGAAGACATGATCGATGTCCGCGTCGTAGGAGACGAGCGTCGTTGGCTGGAGATTGCCGACCTGGTTTGCTTCGCGTAGCGCAGTCATCACCGACAGTGACCCATAGAGCGCCGGCACACCCTTCGGATTGAACCGTCCACCGTAGAGTTCGGCGCCACGGCCCGACAGCGGCTTGCGCGCATAAATGGGATTCAACGCCCGATAGAGCTTTCCACGATACAGCACCTGTCAGGCGTGCACGCCGGCGTCGACCGCATCGACATAGTCCAGCACGTCATCGGCACGACCGCCGCGCACGAGCTGCATGGCCGTCTGGCCGGAGAAGCCCGGTAGCGGCTCCGAACGATACCAGGCATAGGCCATCATCTGCGAACCGAAGCGCGGCTCGACCTTGTTGATCACCTCGACCATCTCGCGCAGCCGACGCTGGGTCTTGTCCGACCGAATCCGGTCCTTGCGCTGGACCGCGTCCCTGCCGAGCCCCGCGGTGCGCGCGACTTCCTCGCTGGTCGTACGGAACGCCTCCGCGATCTTGCGCGGCGCGAAGAGGCCATTATCGGAATACTGGATAAGACCCATAAGCTATCTCCTGCCGTTTCGATGTCGCTCAGTTTGACGCAATGTAGTGTCAGTTGACGTGGCAATCAATGGAAATAGTGGGGGGAATAGAGGGAGAGAAGGAGGGGGAAGAAAAAACCGGTTCGCCGATCGCCCGAACCGATGGCGCTGACGCTCAACCGCAGCCTGCGCGATCCCGGCCACGGCGTCCCGCGCAGGGCTGGAAGCCCCGCAAGTCCGACCGGGCAGGGATGCCCGCCCAAGTTGCACCGGTCCGTCCGCTCTGCGGGGACACGCGAACGGCGTGGTACGCAACCTCGAACTGGAGAACTTCCCATGAAGCTCATTATGGTAGACCCGCACGCACTGCAGATCGCGGAGATCTTAAGCAGCGCTGCCGGTTTTAGAACGACGTAACGAGGCCTCTGCGGGATCAAAGAGGGTTTTGGCGGCGGCGGAACTGTCAGGATGTCCTGCGTCGAAGGCAAGCGCGTCACGGATGGGAAGCGCGGCCGAGAAGAAAAAACCCTGCGCGATCATGCAATCAAGCGACTGGAGGATCCGACGGTCCGCGTCCGTTTCGACCCCCTCTGCCATGACCTCTATTCCCAGCGTTCGCCCGAGATCGATGACTGCCTTCACGAGGGCCTGGTCTTGCACTGACTTAGCTAGATCGCGAACGAAGTCCTTGTCGATCTTGATCTTGCGGATTCGGCGGTCTTTCAGCGAAACCAGGGTCGAAAAGCCGGTGCCGAAATCGTCCAGCACAATCGATATGCCGGCGTCCGCCAGGTGTTCCAACTTTTCGTCAACCCTGTCGCGATCCACGGGCGCTTCTTCCGTGATCTCTATCTCGAGCATCGCCGCAGGGACATTCTTTGCCCTCAAACTGTCCAGGATCATATCATCGACATTGCCTACTTCGAGTTCGCGTGGCGAGAGGTTCATCGCGACCCGAACATCCTGGCGCCCATTTCTCACGAGCTCTTCGATCATGGAGCAGCAATTGAGGAAGACCCTCTCGCTCAGCAAGGAAAGCAGACCGGTTTCACGCGCCGCGGTGACGATCTCAGGTGGGGGAATGGCGCCATGTATCGGGTGTCGCCACCGCAGGAGCGCTTCGAATCCGACGGTTGCATGAGTGTCCAGTCGCACGATAGGCTGGAACCAAGAGCAAACAGTGCCTGCTTCGATGGCTCCGCGCAGATCGCGTTCGATGCAGTGACGGCGATCGAGTCCGTGTTCGAGTTCGGCATCGAAGAGAGAGTATTCATTCCTGCCTCTGCGCTTGGCAGCATAAAGCGCGAAATCCGCCCGCAGCAGCATTTCCGTCAATTGCGGTTTCTCCGACACGTAGATGCCGATCGAAGCGCCGACGCGCACCGAATTCAACGCCGGATCCGGATCCGCGATGGCCGCGATGATGGAGGATGCAAGTTCACCCGTCGAATGCAGTGACCTGCTGACAGGAAAGAGCAGCACGAACTCGTCTCCGCCGATGCGCGCAACTGTTGCCATTGGCGGCGCACGCTTCTCTATTCTGCGCGCAACCCTGACCAGCAGGTCGTCCCCGACATTATGACCATAGGTGTCGTTGACCGATTTGAATCCATCCAGGTCGATCAGCATGGCCACGAACGGACCGTCGGCGAGTCCGAGCTGACAGATGGCATGCTCCAGCCCGGACCTGTTGAGCAAATTCGTCAGCGGATCCCGTCGGGAGTTTCGTTCCATCTCGGCGGCGAACTCCTTCGCCTCGTATTTGAGGCGGCTCGTCTCTCGGAAGCGGGCCTGGCCGAGAAGCGAACTTCTGATCATTCCACCGAGAAAGAGCAAGACCGTGAAGGCCAGGACGTAATTCTCGATATTGCCTTTCGCCAACACGCATCCGGCGGCGACCAGAAGCGGCAGCGTCATGAAGTTGATCGAAGCCGGTGCGTATGATGCTCCGTAGGTAACCGAACCGGCTGACAGGCCTGCAAGAACGATCAGATAGAGTGGTGCTTGGGGAGTGCTGTATCCGTCCGACAGCACGGCCAGAAAAGACCACGCGATACCGGACGCCAGCGCCAACATCCCGTAAAGAGAAAGTCGGGCACCGACCGGCTTCGGAATATCTGACTGGGCGAGGGCAAGTCCTATGCGTATGCCATTTATCATGAGGACCGCCGCAAACCACGACATCACCAGAAGGCCGCCGCCTGAAAGCATCTGCACGGCCAGGATCAGGGCCGAGAGGACGGTGCCGATGGGCATCGAAATCAAGAGCCCCGTCCTCAGATCACCCAACTGGTCTCGGAGGATCCCGGCTTCCACGGATTTGCTTTGGCCCTGAAGGGTAGGGCCTGGAACAGGCTGCTTGTACTGCCTCATAATGACTTAGTTCTTAGGCGAGTGGGATAAAAATCACGTTAAGGCAGCGTATTGGTGCAATCTCTCGATTAAACAGCCAGCGGCTGCTGGAGCGATATCGCCAATACGTTGCTGATGGTGAAAGCACCAAGGGCGCCAGTCAAGCTGTCCACGATTACGCGACTCCAATCATATTGCGCAGGAAGACCGTGAAGCGGCTGACGCCTTGGACCAGCGACGTCACATTCGCTTTGCCGAATTTCTAGCGGCGCTGAATCAGATCGCACTCCCAGTGTCCGCCTTTTCGCTCACGCAATGGCTTAACGCATGCACAGCAATTATGGAGTCAATTTTGCGCGCCGATTCACACCGGTAGTTGTTGGCGCGCCGGCCTTCGACGACATGGCCCACGAATTTCCCGAGCTTCCACCGCCGCCGCGAGGGTGTCACCTATCCCGTGCGACGGTTCACGGCGCTCGACAGTCGTGGCCAGGGACATCTTCAGGCCTCCGAATGCGAGAATCTCGTCATGAAAATTGTGGGCGGAGCCATGATGGGGCAGCGTCAGTCAGTATTCCGAGATTGGGCGAGTAAGGCCGATAGAAATTGGGCCAGGGGTCCCGTCGCAGCCTCTGCCTCAGAGCGGAATCGCCCGTCCCGGGCCAACCAACCGGTTCAGTGAAACCGACATGATTGCGGATTAACGGCCCTGACAATCTGATTCGAGGACGAAAACAAACACTGGTTGAGGCCGACCGAGTGGCACGGCCGGCAACGCAGCGGCGACCCTTGTTGCTGCTTCAGCATAGTCGGCGAGTATTGCAGGCCGCAGGCCAAGCGCGATTTCAACAACATGTTCCGACGCGTCGTTCAATCGACGAAACAGCATTGCGGCGCGCCGAGAGTGGCGCACCGCAGCAGCAGTTTTGCCCTCACGTATCTTCACGCCGGCCGCCGATAACAAAATCAGTGCTTTGAAGAGCACGCGAGATGGGCCGCCTCTGTCCGCAACCTGCCAAAGACCCTCCCAAGCTTCGTGTGCTTCCCAGTAATAACCGTGATTGAAGAGGTCGAGACCCCACAGGAATGGGTCTGAGCCAAGCCACGCATCTGTGGCGACCGACATCGGCTCGACAAGATAGCTATGTCCAGCCGGATCGCGCACGGGATGCGGCTGCCTGCCCGGCAAGTATGCATAGGCTGGAAAGCTCTTTTTGGGCAGGTGGCGAGGACGCGACTTCGAACCAATGGCCATAGAGCCATAACATCATAGGGATGTTCACGGCTCGACACGAAGTTCTTACATGCCTGGCGGTTGGCTAGCCGCCTTGGTGCACGGCGATGAGCTTTTGGCCGACACCTGAAGCGGCGATGTGGTCGCCGTCGCGGCGCGACGGCCGCACTGGCCGATTGGAGCCATTTGGTCCTTGATGTAAAACCATCATCAGCCACGTGGGCGATGATGCGTTTTGATAGATTGCATCAGGGGTGCGTTGTGGTCTGGTTGGTCTCAAAGTATTCTCTCGCGCGAAACGAATTCAATGTTGCGAGGAAGATATGTCGCTCGACGCTGGTCGATTGGCGAAATGATGGCCTGGTTGGCGAAAGTGGCCCCCGCAGTGGGACTCGTTGGCTGCGGCTGGTATCGCACTGGTGTCTCGCGCGAACAAAACCATGAAGCCAAGCCACATGATATTTTCATGGATCGCTGGTCGGTCGGGCCTTTGCATCAGCGCCTTCATCTCCTCGCGTCGAACTCAGGCACGGACTTTTGGGCACGTGGTTTTGCGGCTCGTTTTTTCATCGCCTACGGTGTTCTTTAGGCTCAGCCTCGGACAAATGCTGGCAACAGTGTGGCCATAGCTCGGCTTGTAAGGCGCGTTGGACAACGTCTAGCGCCCATCCCGATTTGCTGCGCTAGCAAGAGATGTGACGCTGAAATCTTTGCCGGCCCGCCTGATCATCCATTCGACGAAGGAAAAGCTGTGAAAAAATCGAACCGACCCACCGTGGCCGACCTTCTCGCAATGAAGGGCAAGCGCCAGCTAAGCATGCTCCGCGTTGTTACGCTCGAAGAAGCTGAGGCATCAGAGGCGGCTAGAATCGACCTGATCTCGGTCCCCTTCGAACTTCTCCACGATCCCCAGTTTCGTGACGCCGCACCTGGTCGGTTCGTCATACCTGGCGGCGATTATGGGCAAATTGGGGCGACAACCGACGAGATACTGCGTTCAGCAGTTAAGATGCGGGCGGCTTCAGCCGACGCCATCTACTGCGCCGCGGGCCTTCAGACTATACGGCGGTTACGAGACGAGCATATTCCGGTATGCGGGCATACGGGACTAATACCATCCCACTCGACGTGGACGGGCGGATTCAAGGCGGTAGGCAAGACCGCCGAGACGGCCGAGTTCGTTTTGAAGCAAGTTAAAGACCTGGAGTCTGCCGGAGCTTTCTGTGCCGAAATCGAGGTGGTTCCTGCTGAAGTAGCAGCTGCGATTTCGGTGCGGACCTCGATGCTTCTCTTGTCGATGGGCGCTGGCAAGGGTTGCGATGGACAGTATCTGTTCGCGAACGACGTTCTTGGATTGAATCGCGGTCACTATCCGCGTCATGCGAAGGCCTATCGAGACCTGGCCGCCGAGTTTGATCGTATTCAGTTCGAGCGCATCGCCGCGTTTTCTGAGTTTGCTGACGATATTCGAAGCGGAGCATATCCCGAGGCCCGTCACGCGGTTTCGATTGATGAGCAGGAACTGAGCAAGTTCCTGAAGAACATCGACGAAAAATAGGGTCGTTTTGTCCACTGGAGGGAAGTCGGATATGAAAAAACTCATACTGACTGTTACGTGCCAATCCAAGCGCGGGATCGTCGCCGCGGTGGCAGATTATCTTGCTGGTCGAGGATGCAACATCGTCGACAGTTCGCAGTTTGACGACCTCGACACCGGCAAGTTCTTCAGCCGCATCTCATTCGTTTCTGAAGAAGGCGCGAAGCTCGCCGATCTGGTCGAAGGGTTCAAGCCCATTGCCGAGAAATTTGGCATGGAGGCCCATATCCGAGATGGGGAGAGGCGCATGAAAGTCGTATTGATGGTCTCGCGGTTCGGCCACTGTCTCAACGACCTGCTCTATCGCTGGAAGATCGGCGCTTTGCCTATCGATATCGTGGGAGTGGTCTCGAACCATTTCGAGTATCAGAAGATCGTTGTGAACCACGACATCCCTTTCCACCACATCAAGGTTTCGAGCGAAAACAAACCGCAGGCCGAAGCCCAAATTCTCGAAGTCGTCGAGCAGACTGGCACCGAACTAATTGTACTTGCCCGCTACATGCAGGTGCTGTCGGACGCCATGTGCAAGAAGATGTCGGGTCGGATCATCAACATTCATCACTCATTTCTGCCAAGCTTCAAGGGTGCCAATCCGTACAAGCAGGCCTATGAGCGGGGGGTGAAGCTGATCGGAGCCACGGCGCATTATGTCACTGCCGATCTCGACGAGGGTCCGATCATCGAGCAGGATACCGTCCGCATCACCCATGCGCAGAGCGGCAACGACTATGTTTCGATCGGCCGCGATGTCGAAAGCCAGGTTCTGGCACGCGCCATCCACGCCCATATCCACCACCGTGTCTTCTTGAACGGCAACCGAACGGTCGTCTTTCCGGCGAGCCCAGGTTCCTATGCTTCGGAACGGATGGGCTGATCCCTGCAGGGTCTGATGTGCAGTCGCCTGGGACCTTCTTAGGCATTGGTCAATGCGAACGTTGGTTATGGAGTTGATGGCGTGGCGTTAGCGACGGAGCGGCAGCGCGATGCGGTCGATAACCATCGGATGATGCAGGTGCCTTGAGGAACGGCCTGGGGCGGGGCTGGTTTCTTTCTGAGACCAGCATGGGCGGTCCCGGTTGGAGTGAAGATATTTATCTATCTCCACAACAGCCTGGATCAACTAGTACCTCTGCACAGAGGATTTGACGGTTTTGATGGGTTGTAGCCTGGGCAGGCTTTCGGGGCGAGGAGCAGTTCAATGCTGCGCGCGACGCCGGGCTGCCTGCGGAGCGCAAATTCAAGAAGCTTTTCGATTGTTAGCCATACCTTGCTGCGTACCAAGCGGTCGGCAAGGTTCAAGCCGCGTCGCCGTTTCCGAGCGGCTGGACCGCGCAGCCGCAATGACTTGGCAGCCTCGCCGCTGAAGCCTGCTCCGTCCCAAGGCAATTGAACGCCAGGCGGGGCGGGGCGAGGCGTGTCTGCCGCGGCCGTGTGCGTATGTCTCGCCGGGACTCCGCGCCCAACGTTTTTTCGTTCGACGCCTCGAGGATCAGTGCGGCGCACCGCCCGCAAGAAGGTAGCGAAAGCCATTCGTGGTCATCCATGGCGTGCAAGGTGCGTTTCCCATGCCCTGAATGCCCGCTCCGGCTCCTTCTGAGGATCAATGTGCAAGACGATCCCGGCCACCTCGCGCCAGTCCGCATCCTCGGCCGCGGCGTCGAGAAGGCGAATATAAGTGACCAGTCGCTCCTCATCGTAGCCTGTCAGGACGGAAGAGGTCGGCGCCACGTCGGCGTTCTTATCTCCGCCTGGTGTTTAATTTGCAGCAGGGATCCTCCAAGGCAGCGGGTCGCTCTTTGCACCTGGACGCTGCGATCCGAGTGCTTGTACCAATTCACCGTCAGCGGCATCCAGCGCTTCGTCTTGTGCGATTTCCGTGAGCGCATAAGCCCCTCTTCCTCGTACCGGCTTAGCGTAGGATCCAGGAAGCTTCTGCGATGATAACCTAACCTGAACCCTGTCAGCTGGACGCGATCTGCGCCCGCCACAAGCGAGTATAGGCGCCATCTGTTGCCAGCAGATCAGCATGCCTTCCCTCCGCGACGGCCCGCCCCTTCTCCAACACTACGACCTTGTCGGCCCCGGAAACGGTGCTGAGTCGATGAGAGATGACGACGATGGTCTTACCGGCCCGACGCAGATCCTCAACGACCCTAAGGACAAACGCCTCGGCGACTGAGTCGAGAGAGGAAGTCGCCTCATCGAGGATCAGGATCTGCGGATCCCGGTACAGCGCCCTGGCCAAGGCTAGGCGCTGCTTCTCGCCGCCGGACAGGCGTATGCCGCCTTGGCCCAGATGGGCCTGAAAGCCACCGGGCCAGCGCTGGATCACCTCCATCAGGCCAATTCGATCGCAGATCTTCACGATCTTCTCGACGTCCGGCTCGAACTCGCCAAGGGCGATGTTCTCGATCACCGAGCCCGAGAACATGTCGATTGATTGCGGCACCGAAGCGACTACCTTATGCAGGGATACGGTCGAGAGGTCCTGAAGCGCATGTGGGCCGATCTGGATGGATCCACCGTCAAGCGAGTAGACATTTTGCAGCAGCGCCGCAAGAGTGCTCTTGCCTGAACCGCTTTCCCCCACCACGGCCGTCATCTCGCCCCCGCGGAAGGTGACGTTGAGATTTTGAAAAAGCTCCGGCTGCGCGCCATGGCGGAATGTGACGTTCTCCAGGCGAATATCGCCAAGGTCGAACTTAGTGGCATCGATGCCGCCGCCACTTGTCGGCTCAAGTTCGAAGATCTCGAATAGGCGATCCGCCGCAATAAAAGCATCCTGAACGATCCGGTTGGTTTGGATCAGATTCGCGATCGGCCGCGTGATGTAGCCGAGCAAGGTATAGGAGGACAGTAATTCGCCGGGCGTGACGGTCTGATCAAGGGCAAGCGTCGCACCGAACCACATCAGAAAAATGGTGAACAGGGTGGAGAGGAAAGTCGAGGCATTGTCTGCGAAGATCGAGATGAGGCCGGAGCTGTAAACGGAGTGCAGCATCTTGATGAAGCGGGTCTCCACCTTGAAGTTGGCGAAGCTCTCAATGCCGGAGGTCTTGATCGTGGAGACAGCTCCGAGTGATTCCACCAGTTGCACCTCCAGGTCTGCGGCATCCTCCATAATGGTGCGCTGGTGCTTCCTATTCAGCCGATTAACAGTCCAATAGACCAAGAGGTACAGGGGGATGGAGGTCGCCACGACCAAGGCGATTTTCCACGAGTAGATGAACATCAATCCGAGCGAGAATACTGTCACTATCGCGTCGACGAACATGTTGATGGAGACGTCGTTCAGGAGGCTCCTGATCTTCACCGCGTCGTTCATGCGTGAGACGATCTCACCCAAACGCATGCAGTCGAAGAATTTCTGGGGCAAGCTGACGATGTGAGTGTAGTAGCCGAGGATCAAGTTGACATCAATCTTCTGGCCCGTTTGCAGGATGAGCCGGTTTCTGAGGAAATTCATCAGGATCTGTGTCACCAGGAT
Source organism: Mesorhizobium sp. 128a (assembly GCF_053848025.1). Classification (NCBI taxonomy): domain Bacteria; kingdom Pseudomonadati; phylum Pseudomonadota; class Alphaproteobacteria; order Hyphomicrobiales; family Phyllobacteriaceae; genus Mesorhizobium; species Mesorhizobium sp. 128a. The sequence continues at coordinate 46,964 of NZ_JBSPKY010000026.1, forward strand.
CAGCAGCATGGCTACGCTCATGAGGTTGAGCAGGTTGCGGTTGGCCGCAGGGATCACGTTATCAACGATCTTCTGGACGTAGATGGCGGTTGAGAGGCTGAGGATCGTCGTCACCAGTGCGCCGATGAGTGCCTGCGCCATTACGTGCCTGTGTGGCGAAAGCAAACGGGCGAAACGGGTGAGTGGCGATGTCGTCTCGTCACGGCGGTTGAAGGTGTCTGCAGGGACCAGGAGCACCAGGACGCCAGTCCATTGCAGCTTGAATTCCTCATGGGACAGTTTGCGGATTTCGCCGTAGGCTGGATCCATGACGCTGACCCACGTGGCATCGATGGCCTGAATTACGACGAAGTGGTGCTGGACCTCCTTTATGATGACGTGCGCAATAGCCGGCTTCGGGATCTTGTAAAGGCTGTCGAAGCCACCTTTTACGCCCTTGGCGATGAACCCTAACTTTTGAGCCGCTTGCGTGAGGCCTGACACCGTGGTGCCGGAACGGTCGGTCGAGGCATACTGGCGGATGCGCGACAGTGGCAGCTTGTAACCATAGAAGGCTGCAACGAAGGCAAGGCAGGCGGCGCCGCAATCAGTGATGTCGCGCTGCTTGAACTTGGTGATGTTGCGCATGGCGGCTCGCTGCGTAAATGGAGGAGGAACTAATGCGTCAGAACCGGATTGAGCCAATCATCGACCCCATTGTAGAGGAGTTGCAGGAGAGTGCGGTCGGCCATGAGGAAGCGGGCCCGCACGGTCATGCCTTTCTTGAGGTGACCGATAACTCCGTTTTTGAGAGCGAGGTAGCTGCGAGACAGCGAGCAGCGGACTTTGAAAACCGGATTCCCGTCGTGAAGGGTGAAGTCCTGTGCCACGTCGACCACTGTCGCGTCGATGGCACCCCATTGATTGTAGTTGAAGGCATCTACCAGGAGCCGCACCGACTGGCCGGGCCGCACGAAGCCGATATCATTGGGGAGGACGTTGATTTCCGCCACAAGGTCGCCGTCCGGCGAGACCCAACCCACGGTTTGCCCGGCTTGGACGTAGCTATCCGGCGAGAGGCCGGAAAATTGCTCCAGAGCGCCTGACACAGGGGCGCGAATGCGGCTTCGCTCCCGTTCATCCTCGAGCTGATGCAAGCTGGCTCTGAGTTCCTTAAGGCGGAGATTGGTATCGAAGAGCCGCTGGTTCCACTCTGCGGATTGGCGCCGGACAAGTATCTCGCCCTTGATTTCAAGGCTCTTGAGGGCGAAAGCCTTGTCGTTCACCGTCTTTGCGGGCGCCGCGTTAACGGACACTAGTCGCTGAGCGCGATCGAGTTCCGTCGCGGCGTTGCTGCGAGCATGTTGGTTCTCTTGCAACAGGTTGAGATAATGTAGCCGCTCGGCCGTTGCGAGCTCAGTCAGCAGGCGGAGAGGGATGTCGGCCTGTGCGCCGGAGGAAATCAGGGTTGCGAGATCATGGGCAAGATCGCTCTTCGCACGGATTTCGCCTGTGAGCGCCGTGAGCTTCTCCTCGACCACCTGATCATCAAGAGCTAGGATTTCTTGGCCATGGTCAACATGATCGTTGTCACCGGCAAGGATACGCGAAATCCGTCCAGAAACGGGCGCGATCAGGGGCGTCTTCTCGATGACGGGGCGAATGGTACCTGCACTTTGAACCGAAACCGGTACAGTGATGAGCGGCAGCGACACCAATGTCGCCACCGCAGAGAGCACAAGCATTTTATAGATGGCCAAAGATCGTCCTGATCTTCGGGAGAGAATGCTCTCTGCGGTGTAGCAAGCGGTTTCGGGCGAAACGGGAATTGCCAGGCTATGTTCAGGACGAAGCACAATTAGCTCCGGCACTTATGTTCTAATCTTGCCGGCTTGAGTCATACAGCCAATTCGCTATAGCCACCGTAATACCTAGTATCGCAAAAACCACTGACCACAAGAAACCTCCCGAAATTGCAGATTGTTCTTCGGGAGATAATTCGGTTACACCATAAGATGGCATATATTCGTTCATCGTCGTCTCCTTTCCTAGCAGTTAATACCTGTCATTCAATGATGCTGGCTGGCCACGTTTGCCCATATTGTTACGCTGCCAGGCCAAGTACTCCAAAAATGGCGAAACCTATTGCCAAACATCTGTCCTGAAATTGCAGTCGCTTCTTCAGGAGCCAACTCGGTCACACCATAGGCTGACAAATCGGTCCTCATTGTTGATTCCTTTCGAATGAGAAGATCGGTCAGTGACGCGGGTCGGCCGACTGCGCCGCCGCACAGGAGAGATACTCAAGAATGATGCCAACTGAGCGGCAAGCGCCGCAGAAAGAGTATTCTGCAGGTTATTCAATGGTTTCACTGAGCGTGCGTCAGCGCACCGGGTCGAACATCATGGTCGCGCTCTCGACAAACCCGACAGTAGCGGTCAACACAAAGCACGTCGGGAGGGTACTGTCGCCCGGACAATGAACGGCAAAGGGCGAGCATGGTGAAACTCTCGATAGTGGGTGTGGCGGTGGGTGGCTGGTCTCATCGGGGGCGATGAGCAATTCACCCCGACCTCGCCGAAAGATATAATCGGGCAAAAACATTCCAGACACGGGTCATTGGCGAGGTCGCGCAGATGACCCGCCACCGAATTTAATGCAGCAGCACCGCGGTCAGACGAAGAATGGGAAATGCTGCCAACAACTCCGGAAGGCCAAAGAGGGGCCCGATCTCTCGACAAAATCGCAACAGGAGCAAAGCCCAAATGACGCAATGCCTCACGAGCGTGATGACGTCCCCAGCCGAACTCACGCCGACGACGAAGCGACACGTTCCCCTACATTTCAGCTTGGAAATGGGAGGGGAACCGGTCACGTATGCGCCCGGCCGAAAAGCTAATGTCATTCCCCAAGGCTGCACCGATAGCGCCCCTTAACGTAGCAACCGTTTTCATAGCTGGGGCGCGCCCTTGTTCTGGTGAGTGTGGATGTACGAGTTGGAACCGTGCGGTAGCCAGCAGCCTAACGTCACTCAGGGTCCATAGCATCGGAACGACGTCATGCTCTCCAAGCTCAACTAAGGGCGACCCTATGCCATTGACTGCCAGGGTACCAACCCGACAGAGACGCCCAGTGAGAAGTCGCATGCTCAAGGCGCTTATGTGGGCTGATGAGTTCGGACATTGCAGAGACGGAGCGCGCTCAGATCGCATCGCCACCGAGTAGATAGCTCGTCGTGGTCGCTATGATGGTGGCGACGTGGTGTTGCTGATGGCCCGTCTGACGGTGATGATCGCGCATGAGCCACGGAATGACGATGACATCCGTGGCGCAGCTCGACGCGTTTCCCTTATTCGTAGCATGCCGAGTGGCGCCGTTGCCGGACCTCAGTGAACCGCCCCGGGTTGATCGGAGGCTCCAACTCCTGAGAAGGTGGAGCCATGACAAGCAAGACGACCAACAAGTTCTCTCCCGAGGTCCGAGCCCGTGCGGTGCGGCTGGTTCTGGATCACGAAGGCGAGCATGGCTCGCGGTGGGCGGCGGCCTCGTCGATCGCCGCCAACTGCACGGCGCAGACGCTGCATGAGTGGGTGAAGAAGGCCGAGCGCGACAGTGGCTGCGAGCCGGTGTGCCTACGGATGTGGCGACGAAACTCAAGGCTTTGGAACGCGAGAACCGCGAGCTTCGCCAGGCCAACGAGATCCTTCGCAAGGCTTCCGCGTATTTTGCCCAGGCGGAGCTCGACCGCCGGTTCCATGATCGCGTTCATCGACGATCACCGCGAGGCGCATGGGGTCGAGCCGATCTGCAAGGTGCTGCCGATCGCCCCGTCGACCTACCACGACCATGTCGCCAAGCGCATCGATCCCTCCCGGCTGTCGGCTCGGGTGAAGCGGGATGAGGCTTTGAAGGATGAGGTCCGACGCGTGTTCGAGGCTTCCGCGTCTACGGCGTTCGTAAGATCTGGCGGCAGTTGCAACGCGAGGGCTTCGATGTCGCCCGCTGCACGGTTGCCCGCCTGATGAAGGCCATGGGCCTCGAAGGCATCATCCGCGGCAAGTCGATCGTAAGCGCGAATTTCGCCGCACCTTTTTCCATTGAGCGTGTTTTGGGATGAAGTGTCCACTTAACGGAGGTGGACACCAAGTGATTGAGGATGATGAACAGAAACTGCTGGTAAGGCGGATTTTGCGCAACGGCCGCCGGCGGTACGACCCGGCGTCGAAAGAGCGGCTCGTTGCGGCCTGCCTGGAGCCTGGCGTGTCGGTATCGCGGCTTGCGCTTGAACATGGGATCAATGCCAACCTTCTTCGGAAATGGATAAAGACGGCCAAAGACGCCGTTGCTTTGCCGCCACCTGCACCGTCGGCGTTCATTCCGGTTCAAGTCAGCGCTGCAGAGCACAGCCTGCCGATGCAGAGCATGTCGTTTGAGCTGGCTACCACGCGTGGTGAAGAGCGGCCGCCGAAGTCGTCACCACTCCCAGCCAAGGTGAGCGCGTCTTTGCCGAACGGCGTGAAGTTGACGCTGGAATACGGTGATATGGATGCATTGACGGCGATCATTGGAGCACTGGGTCATGTTCAGACTGGGCGCTGAGCTGAAAGTCTACCTGCACCGCGAGCCCATCGACTTTCGGGCCGGCATAAACAGTCTTGCGGTCCTGGTGCAGGAGGTGATGGAGCTTGACCCGTTTGCGCCTGCGGTCTTTGCGTTTTGCAATCGCCGTCACGACCGGATGAAGCTCCTGTTCTTCGATCGGTCCGGTTTTGTGATGGTCTTGAAGCGCTTGACGGAAGACAGGTTCCGGTGGCCACGCCGGGAGACGGCGGTGGTGACGCTTTCGACCGAGCAATACACTGGATCCTCGACGGTATCGATATCGACGCAATGGTTCGCCACCCGGTGCGGCAATACCAGATCGCCGGCTCAACAGGGCGAGAGATGAAGGCCTTCAGGCTTTAGGGTGAAGGACCATTTTCGGGGCATTGGGTAGCAAAAGCCACCCACTCTGAAAGCTCGTGGTCGGCCCATTCCGCGGCGAGCGGCCTTTTCAGAATGATCAGCGTCTCAATTCGATGGCACGAGTTATATCCATATTTCCGGCTTTATTGTATCGGTCCCAAGTCCTTTCGAAATTGTTTGGTGTATTCCGATACTCTTGGAAAGGAGGTGCGTCTGACGTCGCTCGGCTTCTTCAAGTTGTTTGCTCGCAGAATTTACTTCTCGCCGTTGAGCTCGGTGAAAAGCTCATCCGGCGTCGCAAAGCGAGCCTTACGTGCCTTCCTGACATCGCGAGCCTCAGCCATGGCTGACACACGGACGGGATAGCGCAACACTCGTGTCGTTCTCGGTCCGCGCCAGCCTTGATGGCAAAATCGTCCGTCAAAAAATGGCCCTGCTGCCCCTCTCGGCATTCGGCCGCTTTGTTTGGTGGTGTTTGCTATCGAATGCTGCATTTCCGCGGGGTAGGCTCAGGAGGCGCCGCTAGCGTGGCCAATGCCGGTGGCCGCAACCGCCGCCCGGAAATAGCGCGCGAGGTCACTGGCCTTCGCGGATCTCCCGGCGGCGGTTCCCGTGATGGTCAAAACCTGGCTGCTAATCGGGAAGCTGTGGCGCCTTCAAACCTTCGTAGCAGGGCGTCCTTGCGCCTGTCGTTGGCGGCGAGGTCCGCCTCGGTTTGGGTGATCGGGCGAGCAAGATCGGCGTCGTTGTAATACCGCCCGTGGCGCGAACTTCACCTTGTAGATGAGGAACGCCATCATCGTCTCGCCGCTGAGCCGCCTTATGTCTTCAGGAAGGATCACCTCCTTGTATGCGCGGATGAAGTCGACGCCATGCCTTTCCGCCGATGGTTCCGGCAGGTTCTGCATGGCGAGTTCGAACTTATCGGCGGCGACTCCAATCATGACCCGATACGAACACCCGGAGTTTTCGACCGTCAGTTCCCAGAACGGCGGCAGGTCCGGATCGTAGAAGGGGTTTCGTTGATAATGGACCGCGTAGTTTAGAGTATGTCGCGTACCTGTTTCAGTGGGCAGGTGCGTTGCCGAAGGGGCAGTCAAAATCGTCCGTGTTTTTGCAGCGCATGTCCGGCTCCAAGATTCTCAAGGAAGGATCGGATCGGGCCATGCAAGCGTCAAACTGCTCCAGCCTCCTCTATCAAGACGCGTATGCTGGTTCGAATATTGCAGAACTGCACTTCCGGTCCGGGATTCCGTGATGATGTGCGATGGAGACGATGCCACCATATGGTAACTAACCTTGGCTGCCGTTCCAGGACGGCGAAACTGTCCTCATGAGATCCCGCAACCTGTGCGGTACAAATTCGTTGTTATCAGCGTCCCTGCGATGAAACGCGTAGGGAGAGCTAGCGAATAATCGATTGACGCTGCGTACTGCGGATAGCGCTATCCCATCAGGGGAAACCCTGGTCACACGGTTACGCCGGTGGGTCGAAAGACTGGTAGATCGATATGGAATACGGCTAAGGGCGGCTTCGGCGGCTCTTAGCTTTTCTAGGGCTTGAAAACGGTTTCTTCGACGAGACGTCCGAACGGAGCGTTTCGCCTTACACCGATGCGCACGTCCTTAGCATAGGCGCTCTCGACATGGAGCCGGGTTGCGCCTACGACACCATTTCGTCGACAACCCGCCCGCCTGATCCCATACTGCGCCATCACCGCGCTCCAAGCCCAGCATAAGTCCTTGCAATCGCTGCAAATACTTGTGTTTATGGACGGAAACTAGCTAGTTGAGGACCTTTGGATCGCCGATGCACAATGCCCCAAGTATACAACGTCCCCAGCCAACCAA